>DAIDAH010000249.1 GCA_027310735.1 Methylotenera sp.
GATTATTGGCATGTATATTGATGTTGCCTTTGGCTGTTCATGCAGATGGTATTAGTAGTCTCAAGAAGTTTTATGCTGAAACGCATGCTATGCGCGCAGATTTTCATCAGCTTGTAACCGATCAGCAAGGGCGGAAAATTCAAGAGGTGTCTGGACAGATGCAGCTACAGCGTCCGAACAAATTTCGGTGGGATTATAACAAGCCGTTCGAGCAGAAAATTATTAGTGATGGTAAACAAATATGGCTTTATGACATCGAGTTAGCGCAAGTTACGGTGCGAGAGTTAAGTAAAGCGCTTGGTTCGAGCCCCGCAGCATTGTTGGCGGGTGAAGACAACTTGGAAAAAAACTTTCAATTGATCGATGCCTACCATAAAGATGATTTGGATTGGGTTAGTACAAAACCTAAAGATACAGATTCTGGTTTTAATGCCATATCTTTAGCTTTTAAAGCCGACCAATTACAGGAAATGGATTTGACTGATAGTTTTGGGCATCAAACCAAAATCACTTTCAGTAAACTGGAGCGTAATCCTACTATTGATGGAAAGGCTTTTTCGTTTAAGCCGCCTAAAGGTGTAGATGTAGTTGGAGAGTAAATACGATCTAATGGAATTAGTTAAAAAGGCGCAGATGGCGCCTTTTTTTATTATTGTGCTATAGATGTTAAGCAAATAGCTAACTTATTTAAAGTAACTGAATAACTTATGTCATATTTAGAAAAGTAAGTATAATTAATTTAGGATTATCAAGGGGTTATTTATGAGGGCTTTAAGTTCTAAGCGCTGGTTATTAGTCATGGCTTTGGCTATGCCATCTTTACTATTTGCTGCGGATGATGCTCTTATTAATCAAGCGCGCGCACTTGTGAAAGCTGGTGATTATAAAGCGGCTTATGAATTGTTATTGCCACTTGAGACCGAGCGCTCTGGTTCTGTGGAATACGACATGTTGCTTGGGCTTTCTGGTGTTGAAGCGGGTGAGAACTCCCGTGGTATTTTTGCGCTTGAACGTGTATTGGCACTGGAACCAAATAATCTTGAAGCCCGTGCATTGATTGCTAAAGGCTACTTTAAAGCAGGTGAAACAGACAATGCTAAAGCTGAATTCAAAAATGTATTAAGTCAAAAGCCTAGCGCTGAAATCACTAAGCTTATTGAAAATAATATGTCTGCCATTGATCGAGCTACAGGTCAAAAAACGGCATTTGCTGCTTATCTGGATTTTGGTCTTGGTCATGATAGCAATATTAGTAGTGCCACTTCTGCATCCTCAATTAATGTGTCGATTGCAGGCTCTCCACTTATTCAACTTCAATTAACTTCAGCCTCGCAGAAGCAAGCGAGCAATGTCGTCAATACTGGCGCTGGCGTGTCAGTACGCGTGCCTATTAGTAAAAATGTTTCAGCGTTTGGTTCACTTGCAGGTACTAGCAAAATGAACTGGAGTGCAAGTCAATTTGACCAGTCGTCATTAGACTACAGTGTTGGTTTGGGTTTTAAGCACAATATTGATCAATATACTGTGGCATTACAAGGCGGTTCATTTTCTTTAGATGGTAAAACTTTTCGTGAAGCGATGGGCATTAGTGGGCAATGGCAACGTAATTTAAGCGACAAGAACGAAGTCAGCATCTTTGCTCAAGCCTCTGATCTTGAATATCCAGGCAGCGCAGTACGTGATGCCAGACGCTATATCCTAGGAGGTGGCTGGGGTCATACTTTTGAGGGTGATAAAGCTAAAGTGACATACTTAAGTGCTTATACTGGACAAGAGAATACTGATAATGCGAATTTCAATTTTTTAAGTAATGATATTTATGGTTTGCGTGCTGGTGGGCAAATGGCCATTAATTATAAGCTGGTTGCATTCACAGGTTTTAGCTATGAGCGTCGTCAATATGATGTGCAGGATCCTACATTTTTAATTACGCGTAGAGATAGCCAATATGACTTCAATCTGGGTCTGCGTTATTTGCCAGGGCATAACTTCACAATTAAACCGCAGCTTAGCTACATTAATAACCATTCTAATAATGAGCTATACCAGTTTGACCGCTACGTCTTGTCAGTAAATGTCCGCAAAGACTTTAATTGGTAAGTGTTTTTGACAAGATTTTTGCATTAATGAAGATGGCTTGTGAGGTTAATGATGAAAAAAGATCATTCTATGTATTTGTATTGTAAAACACTACTTGTGGCGATAGTTTTTGCCGCCGTGCCTTTGAGTGTAAATGCAGCTGCTGCGGGTAAGGTTGAATTTGCTTCAGGGGGCGCTGCTGTACAAGCTGCTGATGGTAGCTCTAAAGTGCTGGTTAAAGGTATGGATATCAATGCTGGAGATACTATTTTAACGGGTTCTGGGCGAGCTCAAGTCAAATTTACAGATGGCGGCTACATGTCATTTCAGCCTGACACACAGTTTAAGGTGGAAGAGTATCACTTTAACGGTAAGCAGGATGGCACGGAAAAGGGTTTTTTTAGATTAATTAAAGGTGGATTACGGGCTGTTACTGGATTGGTCGGGCGTGAACACAGACCAGCTTATCGTGTAGCAACGCCAGTCGCAACCATAGGTATTCGAGGATCTTACTTTCTAGCGGAATTTCGTGAAAAATTAAGAACACATTGCGGTCATGGCTCTATCTATGTGTTTAATGAACAAGGCGATATTATTCTGTTTGAAGGTCAATCAGCTGAAGTAAAAGCAGGTGGTGCGCCTTCATACTCTGATGAAGAGTTAACTTTAGGAGCAAGAGGGCCGGAAGGTGGTGAGCCTGCGAAGGATAGTCAGCAACAGTTAGCTGAAGATGATGGTAATAATGTATTTAAGGTTAGTGAGCAGTATGCTGGCGATGGCGTGTCTTGTGGCTTGACAGGTGGGTGCGGTATCTCCGCGACTATTGCTAATCTGAATGGCAGTAATACCACGGCATATTATGTATTAGATACAACGGCTGCAAATACAGGCGGAGGTGCTGGCTGGACATCCTCTGTCGCTTCTAGCAGTAATTTAAGTGCAAACTTCGGTAATTACACAATTTCAGGTACTCTTAGTATTAACTCGTCAAAAACTGATGCTACCTCTACAACTACTGCATTTGACCAGTTCAGTGTTTCGGGTAGTATTTTAACAAGTGCTACTTTCAAGGTAACTGGAAGTAACTCATTTTTGGATAACGTCAGTATGTGTTCTTCAAATTGCACCCTTAATGCTATCGGCGTTTTTTCTGGAACACAAGCTGAAAAGGCAAGTGTTGGTTATGTGATTAATGGCGTTAGTGATGGCACCGGTGGCACTGGTCAAATCACAGGCTCTGCTGGTTTTGTTGTTGGAAGCCGACCGCAATAACGATATTTTCCTGATAACGCGTCAGTTCTTAGTATAAGAGCTGATCTTTTTGTAGGGATTGGCATGTTTTTTTTAGCTTAGTTAAGATTTTCTATCTGAGCTAGCAAGCAAAATTCCTTCATGCTGTCTGCAATAGTACGGTATAGCCGCTACACCCATGACAGACCATGGTTAAGCCTGCTAATATGCGGGTAATCTCGAATCATGAAGTTGCTGAGGCAACGTAACTACTTTGAATAGTTTATTTCAACCTAATAGCCCACAAGCGCCCCTCGCAGAACGATTGCGACCGAAGACTTTGGATGAGGTCGTAGGACAGTCACATTTGTTAGCCAAAAACAAGCCATTACGGTTAGCGTTTCAATCGGGAAAGTTGCCTTCCATGATTTTGTGGGGGCCACCAGGCGTAGGTAAAACAACATTGGCGCGCTTGATTGCCAATACAGCCGATGCTGAGTTTGTGCCCATTTCTGCGGTG
>DAIDAH010000024.1 GCA_027310735.1 Methylotenera sp.
AACCAGCGGTCGGCCATATCTAGATCTTTTTTAGAAATAAGCACGTATTTGCCGAACTTCTCGGCGAGTGGTCTGCCACCGTACATGCCAACATAATAGGCGGGGATTGAACCCAACATGCAGCCGACTGCACCAGCCAATGCGACTAACCAAAGGGATAATTCGCCTTTAAATACCAAGAAGCCAGCAAATGGCATAATGATTTCAGAGGGGAGGGGAATGCAGGCGGATTCAATTGCCATGAGTAGCACAATGCCGCCATAGCCCATAGTAGAAATGACGCCCATAATCCAAGCGGCAATTAGTGTGATTATTTTTTCTAGCATGATGTCTTTTCTTGGATTTAAATAAGGTTAACGGGGATGAGTTTAGTGTAATAAGGCTTCAAACGCTTCGAGTGGCACTGGTTTACTGAATAAGTAGCCTTGACAGATAGGGCAGCCATGTTTTTGAAGGAATACACGTTGTGCTTCGGTCTCGACACCTTCTGCGATGACCTCCATGCCAAGGTTGTTACCCATGCCGATAATGGTTTGCACGATGACAGCATCGGTGGGTTTTACACCGATATTGCGGATGAATGATTGGTCGATTTTAAGCTGGTCTAACGGCAGTTGCGTGAGGTAGGCGAGTGACGACTGGCCTGTACCAAAATCGTCCATAGAGAAGCGAACGCCAATTTCTCGTAACTCATGCATCTTGATGATGGTACCTGCGATGTCATCAAGTACGAGGCTTTCTGTGAGCTCAAGTTTAAGTCGGTCTGGATTGATGCCGCTACTGTTTAGTGCATGACGAACTTGCTCTACAAAGTCTGTCTTATAGAATTGTCTTGCACTTACATTAACAGCCAATTGCAAGTTTTGTGTAAGGATATTACTCTCCCACACTTTGATTTGTGCACAAGCTGTTTCCAGTACCCATTGGCCTATAGGAACAATCAAGCCGGTTTCTTCGGCTAAAGAAATGAATTCAATTGGGGATACTAAACCGCGTTTTGGGTGACACCAGCGAATAAGTACTTCTGCGCCAGTGATGTTGCCGTTGTGGTAAACCTGTGCTTGGTAGAGTAGTTTGAATTGCTGTTCTTTCAATGCAATATTCAGATCATTTTCCATCTCAATACGCGCGGTGATACTGGCCTGCATTTTAGGGTCAAAGAAGCGCAGTGCATTACGCCCTTCAGCTTTTGCTTGATACATTGCAATGTCTGCTTGTTTGAGTACATCCTCCATACTCAGTTCATGGCTATTAAATAATGTTGCGCCAATGCTTGGGCTGCAGTTGTAGACGTGTGTTGCTAGCTGGTAAGGTTGATTGAGTGCATTTAAAATTTTCACCCCGATGGTTTCTGCTTGTTTTGCTGCCTCTAATATAGATTCGCTTAGGTCTTCTAGCATTACAACAAACTCGTCTCCACCGAGACGTGCAACAGTGTCCTCTTCACGTACACAGGCTGTCATTCGCTCTGCAACCTGCTGTAGTAGTAAATCACCGATATCATGACCCAGTGTGTCATTGAGTTTTTTGAAGTAGTCGAGATCTAAAAAGAGCACCGCGCCACCATGACCACTACGCTCACAGGCAACCATTGCCTGATTGAGTCTATCTAATAATAAGCGCCGGTTAGGTAGTTTGGTTAATGGGTCATATAGTGCCAGATAATGACTTCTATCTTCTGCAGCCTTGCGTAGCGTGACATCTGTGCGGATCGCAATGTAGCTTTGAGGCTTACCATCCTCGCCCATAAAAGGTGCAATAGTTGAGTCTACCCAGTATAGATGGCCATCTTTAGCACGATTGCATACTTCGCCATACCACACTTCGCCACTGGCGATTGTTCGGTACATGTCTTTGAAGAAGCCTTTAGGATGATAGCCAGAATTCAGGATGGAGTGATTTTGACCGACCAGTTCATTTTCAGGATATCCGCTAATTTCACAAAACTTTTCGTTGGCGTAGGTGATGATGCCTTTAACGTCAGTCACGGCGACGATTGCATGTTTATCTAGTGCAAATTTCTGCTGTTTTAATTCTTCAAGTGATTGTTTACTGCGCTGTTCGCTTAGCCTTAAGGACTCTTGCGTATCTCTTAGGGTTGTTACGTCATAAAACCAGCCAAGGATAGCGGTCTCATTTTCATAGTCTATTAATCGATATGAAGCAATTGCCCATACTGTACTGCCCTCAGGAATTGATAGTTCAACCAATTTATCTGTAACTGGTGTGCCCGTGATCAGTTGTTGAAGAATGTCATCGTAATCTTGCGGATTGGCATAATATTGTTGTGGATTTTTTCCTGCTACTTGTTCAGGCGTAGTATTGATTAATTTGGCATAGCGATGATTAGCGAATAGGACTTTATGATCTGAAAGTGTTGCAATACGAACTGCGATAGGACTAGTTTCCAACATAAATAGGAAACGCTCTTTACTTTTAAGTAGTGTCTCTTCCGTGATTTTTCGTTCGCGATTAATCTCAATGAGGTTAGCTTGTTTTTTTGCCAGCCATCCGAGTACGCTGTTTTCCATATTGTCTGGCACAATGAGTGGCGATGAAACATCCTCATTTCCTATCCTGGAAATTTGCGCTCGCACCTCATCTACAGTGCCTCCTAGTTGTGCTTTCAAAACAGAGTAAGTCCACTTTAGCGTTAGAATTAAAAGCAATGCAAATGCAGTAAAAACTAATCTGAAGAATGTTGCCAGTGCTGCACTATTATTAACAGCCTTAAGTGTGCGCTGATCCATGAGTGAATAAAATTCGTCAATTGGCCTCATGATGGATGCTTTAAACTGGTGATACTTTTCGTCATGTAGCATCATGAGTGCCTTGGTGCGGTTGGCATCAGCCTCCGCTCCCGTTGTGTCTGCTAGCGCCATTGCATTGAATTCAATAGCGGTCAGTGCATCTGAGTTTGTTTTAGCCTCCGTAAGTTTATTAAATTCTTGCTCAGTAAATCCTGCATGCCGCATTAAATCGAGCAGGGCAATCGGTTTAGCTTTTTTGCCGAGTGGGGGCTCTGTATTTGACAGTACCAAATCCCAATATACTTGCTGGTAGTTTTCTGGGCGTGGTTTTATGCCATTCCGAATGTCTAGAATATCCTGATAGTGTTTTTTGTAGATCGGGTTTCCCGTCACAACATAAGTTCTTACCATCCGCGTCAAGTCATCTGAAGATTGGCGAAGTTCATCGGCTAGTAAGAAAGACTGATGGCGAATTTCATTGGCACGATCAATCTGCTTTTCAGACCAAACATAAACGGCAAAAGTGATAATAATGACAATAAACATCCCCACCGTCAGCCAGAGGCTGCGGGCAAATGAGCTAGGTGCGTTATTGTTTATAGCCATAGGGGTGATTTTCGCATATGACGAGTTTTAGCCTTATGAATGACTTTGACGTATTGTTAACGAGAATGATCTATTAAACCATCATCGTATCGTGATTGCCATTTTTGCTTGCAGTTAACTAAATTCTTTGAGCAACACCTTTACAAAATCAGTACGTTGATTAATGTCCTCTAAACCTACCGTTACTCTCAGTTTGTCAGGGCCATTCATACGGCAACGGCGGTCGCGTTGTAATAAGGCGATAAGTTTAGTTGGGTCAATATCGGCTTTTGGGTTGAATTGCAGTTGAATGGCATCACTACTGGCATCGATTTTAATGATGCCTAAAGGTTTTGCCGCAACGCGCAGACGATGACACGCGATTAGTGCCTCGCCTTGTTCTGGTAGCAAGCCAAAACGGTCGATTAACTCTTCTTGTAAACCATCCAGCTCCTCATCGTCGTTGCAGTTAGCGAGACGTTTATAGATCACCAAACGCTCATGTACATCAGGGCAATATTCGTTGGTGAGAAGCGCGGGCGTATGCAGATTGATTTCTGTTGTAACACCTAGTGGCGCATTTAAGTCAGGCTCTTTGCCAGCTTTAAGTTGTTTCACAGCATGGTTGAGCATGTCCGAATATAAATGAAAGCCAATTTCCTGCATTTCACCACTTTGAGAATCGCCAAGCAATTCACCCGCACCGCGAATTTCCAAGTCATGCATGGCAAGGTGAAAGCCTGCGCCTAAGTCTTCCATGAGTTGAATCGCATCTAAACGTTTTTGTGCTTGCGGCGTGATTTTACGGTCGGGGTCTGTGAGCAAATAAGCATAAGCCTGATGGTGTGAACGACCGACACGGCCACGCAACTGGTGCATTTGCGCCAAGCCGAACATATCCGCTTTGTTAATGATAATTGTGTTGGCCGTCGGTACATCAATACCGGTTTCAATAATCGTGGTGCAGAGTAGTAGGTTGAAACGTTGATGGTGAAAGTCACGCATGATGTGTTCCAACTCACGTTCGCGCAATTGTCCGTGTGCAACTGCAATGCGGGCATCAGGCAGAATGCGCTCTAATTTTTCACGCATGGAATGGATGGTGTCTACTTCATTATGCAGGAAGTAGACCTGACCACCGCGCTTGAATTCACGCGTGGCAGCCTCACGAATAATGCCTTCAGAATAATCGGTATGAAAGGTTTTAATGCTGAGGCGTTTTTGTGGCGGCGTGGTGATAATGGAAAACTCACGTAAGCCTTCCATTGCCATGCTTAACGTGCGTGGTATCGGTGTTGCTGTGAGCGTAAGCACATCGACTTCGGCACGCAAGGCTTTGAGTTGCTCTTTTTGACGCACACCGAAGCGGTGCTCTTCATCCAATACTACCAAGCCCAGATTTTTAAATTTCACATCCTTCTGAATCAGTCGATGTGTGCCGATAATAATGTCGATGCTGCCAGCCTCTAATCCGGCCAGCGCTTCTTTTTGCTCTTTGGCGGTTCTAAAGCGTGAGATTTCAGCAATTTTAATCGGCCACTCTGCAAAGCGGTCGCAGAAATTTTGGTAATGTTGCTCGGCGAGCAGTGTGGTTGGTACCAGTACCGCAACTTGTCTGCCACCCATTACCGCAACAAACGCGGCGCGCAGGGCAACCTCAGTTTTACCGAAGCCCACATCACCGCACACCAGCCTATCCATTGGACGACCAGACTGCATGTCTTTAATGACATTCTCAATGGCTTCCAATTGGTCTGGTGTTTCTTCAAATGGAAAGCCTTCGCAGAAGGTTTCATAGTCATGCAGGCTGAGGGTGAATGCATGGCCACGACGTGAAGCACGTTGTGCATATAAATTGAGCAGTTCAGCCGCAGTATCGCGAATCTGTTTCAGGGCTTTTTTCTTGGCTTTTTCCCAGTTGCCACTGCCTAAGCGGTGCAGTGGTGCGGACTCTGGAGGCCCGCCTGAGTAGCGTGAAATCAAGAATAGCTGTGACACCGGCACGTAGAGTTTGTCGTCGCCAAAGTATTCCAACAATAGAAACTCGGTTTCGCCTTCGCCAAAGTCTAAGTTGATTAAACCTTTATAGCGGCCAACGCCGTGCTGCTCATGTACCACAGGGTCATCCATGCGTAGTTCGGATAAATCCTTGAGCATACCTTCAGTACTACGCGCCTTTTCTTTCTCACGGCGGCGTTGCTGGCGTACCGTTGCCGCATATAGCTCGGCTTCGGTGATAATGGCAATGGCGTTTTTCGCAACTTTACTTTCCAGACAAAAGCCATGATGTAACGGCGAAACTCCGAGCATGACTTTTTCTTTAGCATCAACAAAATCTGCCCAAGTTTCTATCATGGCTGGCTTTAAACCATGCTCAGCAAACAATTGTGAAATCGTTTCACGGCGGCCTAAGCTTTCTGCGGCTATGAGAATGCGCCCAGAGAAGTCTGCCATATAGTCTTGCAGTTTGTGCAGTGGCTGATCAGCGCGGCGTTCAATGTCCAGTGCGGGCAAGCCAGTTGAATTGCTATTGATGTTTAATACGATGCGAGTAAACGCATGGGTTGCACTAAAAAAGTCTTCAGTTTTAATGAGCAACTTTTCTGGGGTTAATAATGGTCGCTCGGCATCGTGTGCCAGTGTGCGATAGCGAGATTGTGCCTCGCGCCAGAACTGTTGTGCGCTGAAGTCTAAATCGCCATGTAGGCATAACAAACAGTCTTTGGGTAGGTAATCCAGAAAAGTTGCCGTTTGCTCAAAAAACAAAGGCAAATACCATTCAATACCGCCCGCTGCAATGCCTTTGCTGACATCTTTGTAAATTTTTGCACGTTGCGGATCACCTTCAAAGGTCTCTCTAAACTGACTTCTGAATTGCGCAATACCAGCCTCATCTAAAGGAAACTCACGTGCTGGTAACAAGCGGATTTCCGGCACAGGGTAAAGGCTGCGCTGCGTATCCACATCAAACGTGCGTATGGTTTCAATTTCGTTATCGAATAAATCCAGACGGTAGGGGAGTGCTGAACCCATCGGGAATAAGTCCACCAGACCACCGCGAACACTGAATTCACCGTGGCTAATGACTTGGCTTACATGATGGTAGCCAGCTTCAGCACATTGCATACGCAATGCTTCCGTATCCAGTATCTGACCCTTTTTGAGTAGAAAAGTGTTGGCGCTTAGATAGGCTTTCGGACTGATACGGATGAGTGCGGTGGCTAATGGCACAATAATCACATCGCAAGTATTTTGCGTAATCTGGTACAACGTGGTCAGCCGTTCAGATATTAAGTCCGGATGCGGTGAAAACTGGTCATAAGGCAATGTTTCCCAGTCTGGCAATAAGTGCACACTCAGGCTGGGAGCAAAGTAAGGGATTTCTTCCAGTAGGCGCTGCGCATCAAATGCACCAGCTGAGATGATGACGAGTGGCTGGTCAGGATTATTTTTCTTAAAATTAAGCGCTAACTCTGCAAGCGCTAAGCCATCTTCACCATTTGTTGAAAGTTCAAAACGGGAGGACTGACCAGATTTTGGAATAGAGAGTAAAGTTTGCGTCATAAAGTTAACATTAGGTGCGTATAACCGCGATGTTGTTTAAGGTTTTGTGAGTAGTGCTTTTGGCTGGATTGCAAATTCAAAGTGGCTTTGTACTGTCAGGGGTGCTGTGTGTTAGTGTTGAATATGCGCAACCAATTAACGTGACTGCGCAATTTTGTTGGATTACATTGTCCTAAATACGTTATTGCATTACTTATTTTTTTTTAATTCTGGAGTAAGTGGCTCGCCTTTTTCTTGTTTGTTTTTAATCTCTTTTACTGTAGATTCAATAGCGACAAATCGCTCTGGTGTAGTTGGATGCGATGATTTCATTGTAATGGCTTGAGAGTTATTGACTGCCATTCTGCGCCAGAATCCTGCCGCATTGTCTATCTTGTAACCAGCTTTAGTCATAAAATATAAGCCTACATAGTCAGCTTCTTGCTCAAACTCAACTGAGAATGCATTGCCTGCAACCCCAGAACCTAACCTACTGAAGTCACCATTGGTGTTGATGCCACTCGTTGCTGCGGCAATATCTAATAGCAGGCCAAAGACTCCGCCTATTGTTGCATTTTTTTGTTTTGCATCAGTATGTTTCATCGCATTATGGGCTAGTTCATGACTAACAACGAGGGCAATTTCTTCGTCACTTTTAAAAAAGTCCATCATGCCCTTATAAACGACGATGTTTTTGCCATCAGCATAAGCATTTTTGACATCGTCTGGCGCTAGGTACACTTTGAAATCGCAGGCTTTGATTGGAGTGACTGATATTTTTTGTTCAGCACCATCACGTAAAACAGTGATGTCTACAGCTGACTGTGTGTTTCCATATTCAGCTAGTTTTTGATTTAATTGCTTTTCTGCCTCTTTTCCACTTGGTATAAGCCAGCCATTGATGGACACTAAGGTGTCATTTTCTTTAATATTAGCTTTGTCAGCAGGCGATTGTGCTGCTACATCAAGTACCTTGAATTTTTCATCCAAGCCATATCTAACTTTAGCTGCTTCTTTTAATGCAGGGCTGAAACTGTCTTGATTCCAAAAGTTAAATCCGTAATATCCTCCGACCTTCTCTCCACATAAGTCTGCACCAGCGCTAACAATCCTTGAGGCTACATTCTGTAGCTTTTTGTAATTGTTCATGTAGTCTTCGACAACTAGTGCTTGCTGCTTTTTTGTTTCTTCTGCAGTAATTGCATTGCTGACCGTTGGCATACGGGTTTGTGGTGTAGCACACCCAGCTAAAACAAAACTTAGAATTAGCAAATTAAGCAAGGATTTCAGCATTTTTTACCTATGTTTTTTTATTAGTATGAGATTGGCATTATCCCGTACCACCTACGGTAAGTCCATCAATTCTAAGTGTAGGCTGACCAACGCCGACTGGTACGCTTTGCCCTTCTTTTCCACAAGTACCGACACCGCTATCCAGTGCCATATCATTACCTATCATAGAGACGCGCTTTAATACTTCAGGGCCATTGCCTATCAAAGTTGCACCTTTGACTGGGTAGGTGATTTTGCCGTCTTCAATCATGTAGGCTTCAGCTGCGCTAAATACGAATTTCCCACTAGTAATATCTACCTGACCACCACCAAAGTTTGCGGCATATAAGCCTTTTTTGACGGACTTGATAATTTCTTCAGGCGGCATGTTGCCATTGAGCATATATGTATTAGTCATACGTGGCATCGGAATATGCGCATAACTCTCACGGCGGGCATTGCCTGTTACCGGCATGTTCATTAGACGTGCATTGAGGGTGTCTTGCATATAGCCACGCAAAATACCATCTTCAATCAATACTGTTCTGTTGGTTGGGTTGCCTTCATCATCCACGCTGAGTGAGCCGCGGCGGTTTTGAATGGTGCCGTCATCGACAATGGTAATGCCGCGTGCAGCAACTTGCTGACCGATCATGTTGCTGAAAGCAGAGCTACCTTTGCGATTAAAGTCGCCTTCCAAGCCATGTCCAATTGCTTCGTGTAATAAAATGCCAGGCCAGCCAGCGCCTAATACTACGGTCATGCTTCCAGCAGGGGCAGGGCGCGCATCTAGGTTAACCAATGCTTGGTGGACTGCTTTTTGTGCATAATCATGCAAAACTTCATCGGTAAAATAGCTGTAGTCGAAGCGTCCACCACCACCCGCTGAGCCTTGCTCACGGCGACCATTGCTTTCGGCAATAACGTTAATGGATAAGCGTACTAGTGGGCGCACATCGGCAGCCATCACACCATCATGGCGTGCAAGCATAATAACCTCATATTCGCCAGCAATTGACGCTGTAACTTGGGAAATGCGTGGGTCAATTTTTCTGGCGATGGACTCCAGACGTTCAAGTAACTTTACTTTTGCTTCAGCTGAGAGCGAAGCAATTGGATCTTGTGGTAGATAGAGTGGGGAGTTTTGTCGTTTGATTACGGATGTCGCTGTCTGCTCTCCACCTAAATTTGCAATCGCTTTAGTGGCTTTTGCAGCTTCTTCCAATGCGTTCAAATTGATGTCATCTGAATAAGCAAATGCAGTTTTCTCACCACTAACTGCACGAACACCAACACCTTGGTCTATAGAGAAATTGCCGGACTTAACCTGTCCTTCTTCTAGTCCCCAGCTTTCGCTGCGGCTATATTGAAAGTAAAGATCGGCATAGTCAATTTGATGCGACATCATGCCCCCAAGCACATCCTGCAATTTACCTACATCCAAATTGGTTGATGCGAGCAAGGTTGCATGTGCGACATCAAAATGAGATGTTTCGGCAGGGCGAGTATCTGTGGTGCTGGGTTTAGTTTTCATATGATTCGATGGCTACTTTTAAAATACAGATGTATGACGTCAGTTTTGAGGTTTCGTTGCGCAATCGCTCATTAGATTGCCTTAATTGTACGGTGCTTAAGCGCTGGCAAGCTTGCTCTCAGGCTGGCCTGATATTTTGGATTTATTGTGGCGATTACTACGCCAGATCCACGCGGCAACCTATCTAAAACAACACCCCATGGGTCAACAATCATGCTGTTGCCATGCGTTTCACGACCAGATAGATGGTAGCCGCCTTGTGCCGGTGCAATCACGTAGCTTAGGTTCTCAATGGCACGCGCACGGATCAGACTTTCCCAGTGTGCTTTGCCGGTTGTATCGGTAAATGCGGACGGAATAACGATAATGTTGACCTCACCCATCGCGCGGTATAGTTCAGGAAAGCGTAAGTCGTAGCAAATTGACAAGCCGATTTTGCCAAATGGCGTATCAACAACGATGACTTTGTCGCCAGACTCAATAGTGTTTTCTTCATGGTAATGCTCGTTACCTAAATCCAAACCAAATAAGTGGATTTTATCGTAGCGGGCAACTTGAATCCCCTTGTCGTTATAGACCAGGCAGCTATTGCGTACTTTGTTTGGAAAATTACTCACCATGGGCACAGAGCCGCCAATGAGCCAAATGCTATGCTTTTTAGCCATTTTGCTTAAAAAGTTTTGAATGGGCCCTTTACCTGCTTCTTCGCGTACGGCCACTTTGTCGATTTCTTTCAAGCCCATAATGGCAAAGTACTCGGGTAATACCACTAGTTTTGCACCTTGATTGGCTGCAATTTCAATAAGCCGTTCCGCCTCACTTAGATTAGCTGTTACATAAGGACCAGAGGCCATTTGAATGGCAGCAACTTTAACGATGTCTTGACTGCTGAGTTTTGCTTTAGTTGTTTTTAATCTTGAAGTAATAGCCATGCTTGATCCGAAGTATTATGAATTATAAGTTTAGTTCTGACTGAATCTTAGTCTACTCTTTCGAGTGTTGTTTGTACGTCTGTATTAATTCTGAAATGGTCAATTAAGTGGACTTTTATTTATAGTTAAAGTCGTCTATTACGTAGGTGCCCACTAATTTAACGATGCGTTTTAATTGTCTTCCTGATTGCTTATTGCAGCCTTTAGTTCTTGCGGCTTATCCCAAGTCCCAATAATTTCATATTCGGTTGAGACGATTTTATTTAATGGGTCTTTTAATATTTTTTGTGCCAAAAATGCGACAGCCCCAACCAGAGGGCCCCCTGCTAGCGCTGCAAGAGATACGCTATC
This sequence comes from Methylotenera sp., assembly GCA_027310735.1. Lineage (GTDB taxonomy): Bacteria > Pseudomonadota > Gammaproteobacteria > Burkholderiales > Methylophilaceae > Methylotenera. Next base: position 10,968 of record DAIDAH010000024.1, read on the forward strand.
ACTCACATTTGGCATTACTCTAACAAATAGGTGCTGTGTTTCTTGTTGAAGATTAGTTTCTCCCTTGATAGTGACGTTTGCTGCAGGACCTGTCATTAAAAAGTTATCACTACGCATAACTCCGTGATCAATCTTTACATTAGCGTTTATTTTATCAAATGCAAAGCCATTGCTAAATAGATCTCTAAAATCTAGCGTTAGGCGACGCGGTAAACTTTGTAAACTAAGCAAACCAAGCAGTCTGCCAACACCAGGCTGAACTTTTAAAATTTGGCCTTTGCGAACTTCAAATTGTAAGTTCCCATTTAAGCGGGTTGTGTCAAAATCTTGTGGGCTGCTTGGCCAGCTAAGTTGGCCTGACAGTTCACCAGCCCCCCCCTTGATTGTGTCTGGGTAGCCAAATCGCTTCAGCGTTTGTCCTAAGTCTTTAATATCCCATGCAACGTTAAGGTAGGTACTTGGATTTTTTAGCCAGTTATTCCATTGACCTTCAGTACTGATAGTACTTTCAGGCGAGATAAGTTTTAATTTCTGAATAATCCAGTCGTCGCGCCTTGGGTAAGCAACTAATTCTAAACCACCAAAATCTTTCTTGTTAAACTCAAAGCGATCCGTAGTGAGGTCTAGCGCGGGGTAATTCTGGTTGACCTTGTTTACGTTGGCAATAGCTTTGGCTCGCCCAGGGGTAGCATCAGGAATGATTAGATTGCTTAGATGTGCAATAAGTTTGCCATTATTTTGGCTCAACCACTGTAAATCCCCGGTAATTTCACGACTTTGCACATTTGCCTGTAAACCTTCCTTACCAGATTTGTTTGTGATTTTTAGTTGATTTATGCGCTTATCAAATATATCAAGTTTACTGATTTTTAAGTCAAGTTTATTGATTGCTAATAAATTGGCTTGTAAATTATCTTGGCGGTTATTTATTTGAAAACTATCAATTACGTTGCGCCATGCATCTGCATCAAGATAATCCAGATTGCCTGTCAGTTGCAGGCCCTTTGCTTGGCTGACATCATCATTGCTAGTATTAAAGTCTGTCGTTGGGTTCTGATCATTTGTATTTAGGCTAATGGCAGCACCATCAAGTTGCAGAACACCATTATTTGCTGTACGTACAATTTTAGCTCTCAATTTATTACCAAAATTTAGGTTGATTGCATCTATATTAGCTTCTTGTCTTTTATTGACACGTAGATTGATATGCTCATATGCAGTTTTGTTTAATGGGGCAGGTAATGTGGATGAGATGCCAACGAGATCGCTACGAATGCTAATGTTGACTCGTGGTTTTTGAATCGAAATATCGCCAGTCCAATCGGTGCTGCCACTGATGTAGCTTGCGGCACTCCCTAAAGCTTGTTTGATTGCATCATCATTTAATTTGCCTTTGGCGGCAATGTGAACGACTTTATCTTTGCCTGAGTTCAGACTAAAGGTAAGTGGAGCACCAAAAGCAATTGCTTTGATGTTTTTTGCGATGAGACTACTTTCTGTGAATTCCAATTGACCATTAATCTGGCTGAGTGTTGGAATGTTTTCGTTCGCCATACTGCCATTTGTAATTTGATATAAACCTTTATATTGTGAGGCTTCTATTTTTTGCAGAGGGATTTTTAAACTTAGATTGAGCTTGCCTAGTCCGCTGGTTTTTAAGTCTTCAGTAAAACCTAGTGCGGCCTCAGTGACAGGACTTTGATTTACAAACTTGATACCTTCATCCACAGGTCCCCTAAGTTCACTGTCTACGTTAAGTATAGGGTTGTCTGCATCCAATTGCGCAATGGTTGTTTTACTTTTAGTAATTTGATTGCCTAGTAAATGCCCCGTATAGGCATTTAGCTCCATACGTTTGCCTTCAAACAGTAAATTAAGACCTAAGTCCTCTATAGCAGGCCAGCCTGTACCAAATTCTAGTAAGCTATCACTGATTTTTGCTGTGACTCTAAATAAACCTAGCTTGCTATCTAAATTATTTTTACTATCTACGAACGGAAAATCTGCCAATCGGCCTTTGATTATGATGTTCGCATCCTCGGTATGTCCGGCCAGTATTGAAGTGTCTAGCCAATGTAAGGTGGCTTCGTTTAACATGGTTGGGAAGTAGAATTTGGCAAATTTGGCATCGCCTTTATATACTGTGCCTTTTAAATCCAGATAACCGCTTTTGTTACTATCTATCAAATAGCTGGCACTAATGTTGCCTGATAAGTGTGGGTTGCTGATATCTAGCTGACTAATTTGTATTGTGGTTTTTTTGTCACGAATACTCCAGTGAATATCACCATCTAGCTTATTCCCCGGAATCGGCCAACGTAGTATGTTTTTAAAATCTAGCGTGGTATTTTGTGTGTAGAGTTTGAGTTTTCCGGAACTCTGATCAGCCTTGATTTCTCCGGTCAAATTATTGAATCCCGGTATTTTTTCAAATGCATCTATACCTAAGTCGTTAAACCTTGAATCTAACTGATAAGATTTTGTAACGGATCCATTCCCTTGCCATTTCAAGGATAAATTATTTAAAGTGCCTGTTGGTGACAGGCTAGTTAATTTTTGCAGAATGTCTGTAGGGAGAGCTAGTTGAGTCCAATATGGTTTGGTTGCTGCTAAAGAAATATGCGCTAAGTTAAGACTGATAGTTTTGTCTCCGAGTGAATTATGCGTATAGCTGCCCTCAACGTTCTGTAAGTTCAAACCAGTGTTGGTGTTAAGTGTAAAGTTATTAACTTTAAAAGATTGGCCAGTATTGGCGTTTTCCCAACTGAGTCTGCCTGCCAGTTTGTTTAATACGATGTTGTCTGTGTCCGCATTTAATTTAAGTTGCACGTTATCCAGAGAAATATTACTTTCCATTGATTTAACTAAACGATTGGCGAACCCGACCGTAATTTCAGTGCTACCAATACCAGAAAGTAAGTTGATTGGGTAGTCTACCCATGGTTTAAAGGCGACAAGGTCGGCATTTTTTAGTTGCATGGTTACGCTGCCATGCCACTGGTTAAGCTGACTTATGTCATTGCCGTAAATGCTTCCAGTAAAGCTGATAGGGTTTACTGATCCTATTGAAGGGCGAGCGCTTAATATGAATTGATGATTTTTCATCAAGCTTCGCCAAGGAGGACTAAGTATTTCTAAATTCAAATTATTCAAGCTTAGGCTTGGCGCACCACGCATTTCATCTAGCCAGACAATTTTGGCATTGAGCACTGTTAATTTTGTTTGTCTTAGCAGCCAGTTTGGTAATGCAGGTTTAGATTCGCTACGCAAGCTAATGCCACCTACAAAAATCTCCCCATTGGCAACGCGGCGAATGGTTAGTTCTGGAGTGTGAATGTTGAGTTCGGATAGGTGAGGCTCCAGCATTGGTATACTGAGCCATGATAAAGATACGTCGATATTTTTAAGCTGTAATGCTGGGCGGTTTTCTGTATCAAAGATATCAATATAGCTGAGTGATAAATGTGGATTGATGCCTTGCCAGTCCGCCTTAATATCGCCAATTACTACTTTTTGTTTGCTTGCCTGACTGGCGAAGTTTGCGATTTTTTCTTTGTAGGTGTCAATGTTAGGGAATAACCAGAACTGAATCACTGCAGCGCTTGCCAGCATGACAAAAATCAATGCACCAGTTAGTAGCAATGTGACCCGATAAAGTTTTAATAATGACTTTTTAACCATGGAGGGGATTTTTGGATTGCATTGTGTGTGTTGTTAATTTCATTTGGACTGACATTTAACGTCTAAGTGCTATTTTACTGCAATATAAGCAAATTCAAATGACGCTCTTTGTAAAGATGTGTGAATAATTAAAAGTCATCTATATTTAAAGGTTTGTAAGTAAAGATATGTTAGACAATTCCATGAATCATTTAGAATAGCGCTTTTTGTATATTTAGTTATTTGGCTTAGTGTTATCTAAGCTGATTAACTACATTAGACACTGTGCAAAATCCTTTTTCATTTTTGATGGTTTTAAATTGATTCAATTCAAACAACTTACTTTAGTTCGCGGCTTAAAAACGCTGATTCAGGCAGCTTCAATGCAGTTGCATCCAGGCCATAAGGTTGGTTTGACTGGAGCAAATGGTGCTGGAAAATCCTCTCTTTTCGCATTACTACGAGGTGAAATGCAATTGGAGGCTGGAAGTCTGGAAATGCCTACCAGTTGGGTGGTCGCACATGTGGCGCAAGAAACCCCAGCACTAGCCATGCCCGCCATTGAGTTTGTGTTAGATGGCGATGCCGAGTTGCGGCATATCGAACAAGCACTTGCTTCGGCAGAAGCTAATCATCAAGGTGAGTTGATTGCAGAATTACATCAGCGCTTGATGGATGTCGATGGTTACAGTGCCAAGGCACGTGCTGCTGAGCTTTTAAATGGTCTTGGTTTTAGTCAAGCGGCTTTGCAGCAGGCTGTTTCTACATTCTCTGGTGGCTGGCGTGTGCGATTGAATTTGGCGCGTGCGTTAATGTGTCGCTCAGATTTACTTTTACTGGATGAGCCAACCAACCATCTGGATTTGGATGCGGTAATCTGGCTGGAAGGCTGGCTGCAAAGTTATCGCGGTACTTTACTGCTGATTTCGCATGATAGGGATTTTCTTGATGCAATCGTTAATCATATTGCGCACATAGAGCAGCAAACGCTGACTTTGTATCGCGGTGGTTATTCTGACTTTGAGCGGCAACGTGCTGAAAAACTCGCTTTACAACAGGCCATGTTTGAAAAGCAGCAGCGCAAAGTGTCGCATTTGCAAAGCTATATTGATCGCTTTAGAGTGCAGGCTACTAAGGCACGCCAAGCGCAAAGCCGAATTAAAGCGCTTGAGCGCATGGAGATGATTTCTGCTGCGCATGTGGATTCCCAGTTCAATTTTGAGTTTAGGGCTCCGATCTCGGCGCCAGACCCTTTATTGGTTTTGGATGGTATGAGTGTTGGCTATAACAATGTGCCGTTAATTAATAAAATTGAATTGGCAGTTCGACCTGGTGAACGTATTGGCTTGCTGGGTCGCAATGGTGCGGGTAAAACCACCTTGATTAAATTGCTGGCTAACGAGTTAAAAGCCTTGAGCGGTAAGCGTGTTGAAGGTAAAGACCTTAATATTGGCTACTTTGCACAACATCAGTTGGAGCAATTGCGACCAGATGAATCGCCGTTGCAGCACATGCTGAAGCTTGATCCGCTAACGCGCGAACAGGAGCATATGAATTACCTCGGAGGCTTTGATTTTAAAGGCGATATGGCGAGGTCGCCTTGCGTGAATTTTTCAGGCGGTGAAAAGTCTCGTCTGGCCTTGGCATTATTGATCTGGACGCGTCCGAATTTACTGTTGCTGGATGAGCCAACTAATCATCTGGACTTAGAAATGCGACATGCGTTAACGCTTGCATTGCAGGATTATGAAGGTGGTGTGATTCTTGTGTCACATGACCGGGCGTTACTGCGCGCAACTTGCGATCAATTTGTGTTGGTGGCAGATGGTAAAGCTGAGCAGTTTGACGGTGATTTGGATGATTATAGTCAATGGCTTAATCAGCAGCGCCTAAAAGATAAGCAGGAAACGCAAGCTGATGTTGCAGATAAACCCAATAAAAATGATCGTGCACTCAATAAGGCTGAGCGGCAGGCGAGAATTGCCGAACGGCGACCTTTAGTAAAAGAGCTTGAGCAGCTAGAGTTAAATATGGCTAAATGGCAAACTGATAAAAAAGTGTGTGATGAGCGTTTAAATGAAAGTGCTCTTTATGCGGCCAGCGATAAATCTGAGTTGCAACAGCTGCTGAAAAAACAGGCAGAATTGTCGGGTCAAGTTGAGTTGGCAGAAGAGCGTTGGCTGGAATTGCATGAACTGCTTGAAGCAATGCCTGTGCTGGATTAGTTGCAATCAAATACAAAATTAATAATTAGGATTTAAATATGGAAACTCAATATTCAAAACGTATTAAATTAATGCATGCCTTATGCTTGGCAGATGCGTTGCGTGGCGGTGAAGAAAAGCCAAGTGCCGATCTTGATGAATATGATGCGCTGGCTGCAGCCGATTTCTTGAGTTGTTATGTTACGTTCAAGGCAATTCAAGCCGCGGAGCGTTCGCCACAGCTTGAGCGCAGTGAAAATTTTGACATGTTGAGTGTTTATCAAGCGTATGCACTGTTGGTGTATGCTTTTCTAAGTATGCCCTTGTCACGTGAAGATATAACGCCAAATATGCAGGCGGCTCAAGTCACGATCGCCAAGACATTGTTTGCAGGCTTGCCTGATGAAGAGTTGGTCGAGATTATTGAAGCGGGCTTACATAAGTTTCAATTGATTGCTGATGCAGAGGTGTCGCATTGGGCTGAGTTTAGAGAGAATTTGGATAAGCTTACTGTGGCTTTTGTAATTGCGGGTACAGATGAAGATAGTCCACATGATGCTGAGGAAGTATTGCCTTTGTTCGCGCAATTGTTAAGTCAGTTATGTGAGGCGTTTGAAAATATCTAACTTAAGGTCGCCAAGCCTGCTTTTAACGGGCTGGCTAAATTAGTCGGTTAATGTTATTATCTTGCCTCTGCAATTTAGCAGAGATATATTAAAAAATTTACACACAGCCCAGTTAGGGGTGCTTTTAGTTTGAGTGTTGGTGTAGTTGCTTGAATATTAAAGTGTTTTTGGTGTTGTGTGAATTCATAACCCTTTTGAAAAGAGAATATTATGTCAGTCACTATGCGTGATATGTTGGAAGCTGGAGTTCACTTCGGCCATCAAACCCGTTACTGGAACCCAAAAATGGCACCGTTCATTTTTGGTGATCGCAACAAGATTCATATTGTTAACCTTGAAAAAACATTGCCAATGTTTGAAGATGCACTTAAACATGTGCGTACATTGGCTGCAAACAAGGGTCGTATCTTATTCGTTGGTACTAAACGTCAAGCACGCGACATCGTTAAAGAAGAAGCGAGCCGCGCAGGTTGTGCTTATGTTAATC
>DAIDAH010000250.1 GCA_027310735.1 Methylotenera sp.
CCCATATACAAGCTGCAATTCAATCTGGCAAACCGCTTGATATTCATACCCGTAATGCAGCTGAGGACACGCTACGTATTATGCGTGAAGAAAATGCATATAAAGTCGGCGGAGTGATGCATTGTTTTACGGAAAGCCTAGATGTAGCTTTACAAGCAATTGAACTCGGTTTTTATATCTCATTTTCTGGCATTGTGACTTTTAAGAATGCTGTGGCGATCAAAGAGGTAGCAAAGCAAGTGCCATTAAATAGAATGCTGGTTGAAACAGATTCTCCATATCTGGCACCAATTCCTTATCGAGGTAAAACTAATCAGCCTAGTTATGTGAGGCAGGTCGCTGAAGAAATTGCAGCGTTACGCGGTATTTCCGTTGATGAGGTGGCTACAGCTACTACGGAAAATTTCTTTCGCCTGTTTAAGCATGCCGCAACATAGCGCTAATCCTTAATATAATGTTTTTAAAACTTAATCTATTTTTTGTAAAGCCGTGTATTGCATGCAGTTAACCATGTTAGGTGTCGGATCAAGTGGTGGTACGCCTGCATTGGCCTGTAAGTGCAAGACTTGCTCATCAAGTGACACTAGAAACAATCGCACGCGTTGCTCAAGCCTTATTACATTAGATAATGGTAAGGTGATATTGATTGACACTGGCCCAGACCTGCGCCAACAAGCGTTACGAGAAGGGCTGACGCATATTGATGCAGTGTTATACACACACATGCATGCAGATCACTTGCATGGGATTGATGATTTACGCGGATTTTGCCAAATACAGCGCAGCCAAATTCCACTATACGGTAGCGAAAGTACCATGGCACATGTATCCGAAAAATTCGGATATACACTGCGTGATATCAGTGACTACTGGGATATGCCTGTACTAAAAGCAAACTCGGTCAATGCGCCGTTCGAAATTTTTAATCAAACGATTATCCCAATACCGTTAAAACATGGCTATAGCGACATTTTTGGCTATCGGATAGGGAATATTGCTTATCTTACCGATGTGTCCGCAATTCCAGAGAGCTCAATGGCTTTATTACAGGGTTTAGACGTCCTGCTATTAGATTGTTTACGATATAAACAACATCATACGCATCTTAATTTGGAACAAAGTCTAGCGTATACGAGTCGTATACGAGCAAAATCCAGCTATTTGATACATATGACGCATGAAATGGAGTATGCCGAATTAAGTAAGATACTGCCAGAGCATGTTTATGTAGGATATGATGGTCTTAAATTAGTTGTGAATTAAGTCAGCTAAAGTTTTTATAGTGCGTTATGGTTAATCACGATAAGTGAGATAATACTAGTACATTTCAGGAGATTTAAAACATGCAGTTTAGTATAAAGAAATTTAGTTTAAGTTTAGTTGCAGCAGTCTTGTTGACGGCTACATTAGCAGTTCAGGCTGGTTCAGCGAATAAGCACACTTACACTGAGGATCAGTTCTTAAGTGCATTTAGTGGTAAATCTCAAAAAATAATCACTGAACAGTTAGGTGCTCCAGCTAAAAAGGAACAGTCTATAAAGCCAGCGGGCGCAGCATCATTTATGGCAAAAGCTGGTGCTGATGATCAGAACTCTAAACCAGTTAAAGTTGAAATGTGGTACTACCATAATCTTGTCAAATATGACAAAAAGCATACTTATAAAGAAACAGAGCTTACTTTTGTGAATGACAGAGTGATGAATATTGCTTTTTTCAACAATAGATAATTACAACATAATGCGGGTTAGACATGGTGAATGTTGATGGCAAGTAAAGTCCATTACCAGTAAAGCCAGTTAAATTAAGTTTATTTAGTCTTACGCAATTTTTTATCTTTAATAAATCCAAGTTTTAGTTCTGTTTCTCTGGCGCTAAATACTTGGATTTATTGTTTCAAAAGGCTACAAGCCTAACTTTTGCTCAATTGCTTTTGTCGTTAATGTTCGATGACTCTTTAACACAGAAATCAGCCAGCTGACCTAACACACGCTGCACTACTAGGTTCGCTGCGACTACTCCGCCATAGGCATCATCACTAGGTGCAGTTTCAATATCATCAAATACCTTCACTGCTAGCAGGCGCTTGCTGGATACATCAATTAACTGTGCTCTTAACGTCAACTGTATTTGGCTTGGTTGTGTTTCAAAGTTTTGTTGTAAGCGTACTAACTCAGTATCAAGTCGGATATTCGCTGTAACGATGCTTGGAGATTGTATGACCGCGTGAAAGCTTGTGGTTTGCTCCAATGCTTGAATAAGCAGGGAGTCCAGCATTCGCGCAGGTGTGTCTGCCCATCGATTAACCGCAAAGTAGTTTAGTTCATGAGGCTTGCGTAGGTAAGCCATCCGAGTAGTATCAAAGCCAGGCTGTGCATGTGGCATGGCAACAGCCAGTACCAAACCTCGTTTTACTTGAGGTTTGCTAAGAGGTGTTTGTGTATCAAGTGTATAAACATGAGGTGTTTCCACTTTAGGTGCCTGTAATCCCGTGCAACTGGCGAGAAGAAAGGCGTAGAGCAAAGCGGGGGCTAACGGAGAGTGAGTATTCTTTGGTTTGTTCATGATCATCACTTTATTTCTATCGTTATATTTTCATGGATTAATGGGTTTTTGGCAGAGTTATTATCATTGGATAAAGTTACTCTCCAGGGCCTCGCTGTGCTGCGGGTTTACCATATAACAAGATACTTGGATTTTTTTCCAAATCATCACTGAAATGCTGTAATGAGCCAGTTAGGCTTCTCAATTCAACGACCAGTTGTTGTACTTCTGGCAATGTCTCATTTGTAAATTGCTGAGTGCTGTTCAGCGTACTATTCGCGTTAGATCCGGCTCTGGCTAGTTCATTGGTCATACGGTCAAATGAGTCTGCACTACGCTGCACGCGTTGCGCAAGTAATGGCAGTTCATTTGCTAATCGTGCAGTGCTTTCCATTGTGCGAGATGCATTAGCCAGCGTTGCATCTATTGTAGCGGAGCGTGCCGCAAGGGTATGTGACAAGGTTTCGATATCCGTTAAAGTGTTTTTGACTTTACGCTGATTATCTTTATCCATTAATGCATTGAAGTTTTCACTGGTTTGGTTAAGATTTTTAAGTAAATCTGTCACAGCAGAATCAAGCCGAGTGATTAAGGAGCGTCCTGTTTTGATGACAGGGTACTTTTCGTTAGCAAGTTTTTTTAGAGGGGGTGAGTCGCGGCTACCTCCCGCCAAGTCGAGGAAAGCAAGGCCAGTCAGCCCCTGTGTCTGTAGTATAGCTACTGTATCCACTTTCACAGGGGTGCCACGCTCAATATCCAGCGTTAATTGCACTTGTTCCGTATTGCCAGGCGCCAGAGCGATTTTTTGTACGCGACCCACTTCGACACCGTGGTAGCGTACAGGCGCATTCAGATTTAATCCTGAGACAGACTCACTCATGTATGTCTGGTAGACATCGTAAATCTTGAGGTGAGATTTACCGCTACTAAACCATAGCACTCCGCCGATGAATCCTGCACTTAACACCAGCACAAAAATTCCAACAATCGTAAAGTTTACTTTTTCTTCCATGCCTGCTCCTGTGCAGCGCGGCCTCTTGGCCCATAAAAATACTCTCGAATAGTCGGGTGGTTTGACTCAGAGAGTTCTGTCATAGTGCCCACGCCTAGAATTTTACCCTCACCTAGGACTGCGACGCGATCTGCTGTGCGCCATAGCAGATCAATGTCATGTGTAATAATCATCATGGTCAATCCCAGTGCATCGCGCAAGCTCCTAATTAACTCATCAATCCCGCTTGCGCTGATTGGATCCAGTCCAGCGGTCGGCTCGTCAAGAAAAAGT
>DAIDAH010000251.1 GCA_027310735.1 Methylotenera sp.
GCATTACACCACGCACCGTGATTTTTGGCGGGAAAGCAGCGCCAGGCTATTGGATGGCAAAACAGATTATTCGACTGATTAATGACGTTGCGGAAATTATCAATGATGACTTGGCTGTAGGTGACCAACTGAAAGTAGTGTTTTATCCAAATTATGAAGTTTCAGCCGCAGAAATTTTATTCCCGGGTAGCGATTTATCTGAGCAGATTTCAACAGCAGGTACTGAGGCAAGTGGTACCGGCAACATGAAAATGGCATTAAATGGCGCACTGACGATAGGTACGCTAGATGGTGCCAACGTTGAAATTAAAGAGGAAGTCTCTGATGAAAACATCTTCATCTTTGGTTTAACTACCCCGCAAGTAGCTGAGGCAAAGGCTAATGGCTACAACCCACGTCATTATTACGATACTAATCCAGAGTTGAAGCAAGTGTTGGATATGATTGGCAGCGGTTTCTTCTCAGTAGAAGAGCCAGACCGTTATCAGGCGATAGTGAATAATCTACTCATTAACGGCGATCAATATTTGTTGCTGGCAGATTATGCAAGCTATATTGAAACGCAGGATAAAGTGGGTAAAACCTACCAGAACCAAGATGAGTGGACGCGCATGGCTATTTTGAATGTGGCAAATATGGCCAAGTTCTCAAGTGACCGTGCGATTAGTGATTATGCTAATAACATCTGGCATGTTGGATATAATGCTAAAGCCAAGGCCACTAAATAGTCATTTTTAATGGCGATATGCAGAGGCTTTAGGTGAGCTGTATATTGCATAGCTAGTAACATTTAGTATGAAAATCGGTCAAACACAATCTTTGGTTTGGCCGATTTTTTATGTGTAACGTATTGTTTTAATCCTCAGCTTGAATGATGCGGCGATTTAATATTGAAGGAGTTTTATATGCGCTTATTAACGATAGCTTTGAGTTTGATGTTATTTACCTCACATGCCAATGCGCTCAGTGTGGACGACTTAAGTAACAAAGAAGCTAGTGGCGGTTTGAAGGCTGCCTTGATTCAAGGGGCAGAAAAGGCCGTCGGTAAGCTTGGCGCGACGGATGGTTTTTTCGGGAATGATGAAGTCAAAATTCCATTGCCAGATACCTTGAAAAAAGTCGAAAAAACCATGCGCATGTTTGGCATGGGCAAGCAGGCTGATGAACTGGTGCTAAAAATGAACCGCGCGGCAGAAGCCGCAGTGCCCGAGGCAAAAGTCTTGCTGGTGAGTGCAGTGAAGAAAATGAGTGTGGAAGATGCAAAAGCCATTTTGACTGGCGGTGATGATGCTGCTACGCAATACTTTAAAAAGACTACCTCAGCACCAATGGCTGAAAAGTTTTTACCTATTGTTAAAAAAGCCACTGAAAATGTACAGCTTGCCCAGCAATACAACCGATTTGCAGAAATGGGAAACAAGTTCGGTCTAGTGGATAAGGATCAGGCGAATCTTGAACAATACATCACCCAAAAAACCTTGGATGGCGTGTATTTGATGATGGCAAAAGAAGAAGCTGCAATCCGCCAAGACCCGGTAGGACAGGCGAGTAATTTGCTGAAGAAAGTATTTGGTGCGTTAGGTAATTAGGTTGAAATAATTATGTTTTTCAGTTTGCAACAACAGCAAGTGGATGGGCTAAAGTCACATTTCTATTGTTTTAGTCGTAAATTGGAGCGCGTAGCTATAAGCAATTAGCGGCTTAATAGTCGTCAATCTGGTAGAATTCAGCTTTCACAATTTGTTGACATTTAGCTGAGTTTTCATGACACGCCCTCAAATGATTTGCCTACGCGGCAGTGCTGCCTTATCTCAATTCCGTATTGAAAAAATCCAAAAGAACCTGAGTGGTATTTGCCCGAACATTCAGCATCTGTACGCTGAGTTCTGGCATTTTAGCTGGGTGAATGCTGAGTTGACTGCGCCGCAGCAAGATACGCTTCAGCAGATTCTGACTTATGGACCGACGATGCAAGTAGAGGAGCCACAAGGCGAATACTTTTTAGTCTTGCCTAGAATCGGCACTATTTCACCTTGGGCGTCACGGGCTACGGACATTGTTCAGCATTGCGGTATTCCTCAGGTGCAGCGTGTAGAGCGCGGTATTGCTTATTACGTGCAAACCAAAAATGGTCAGGCTTTAACGGAGGCTGAGCGTCAACAGCTTTTGCCTTTGATTCATGATCGCATGACAGAAGCGGTGTTTGGTGATTTGACGGATGCGGAAAAGCTTTATCACACCGATAGCCCCGCGCCGCTAAGTACCGTGGATATTCTGCAAGGTGGCAAAGCTGCACTTGTAACTGCAAACGCTGAGATGGGTTTGGCGTTGTCACCGGATGAGGTGGATTATCTGTTTGATAACTTCACTAAAATTCAGCGTAATCCAACTGATGTTGAGCTGATGATGTTTGCGCAGGCTAACTCGGAACATTGTCGTCATAAAATTTTCAATGCGGATTGGGTGATTGATGGTCAAGTGCAGGATATGTCGCTGTTCGCCATGATTCGCAATACGCATAAGCTTAATCCAGGTAACACTGTGGTGGCTTACTCTGATAACTCTTCTATTGTGGCTGGGCAGCCAGGCATTGCCACCAAACGTTTTTATCCAACGGCTGATGGCGCGTATGGTTTTGTTGAAGAAGAAATGCACTATTTGATGAAGGTAGAAACGCATAATCACCCAACAGCGATTTCACCTTTTGCCGGTGCGGCTACTGGCGCAGGTGGCGAGATTCGTGATGAAGGTGCAACTGGTAGCGGCTCTAAACCTAAAGCGGGTTTAAGTGGCTTTTCAGTTTCAAACTTGAATATTCCCGACTTTACGCAGCCTTGGGAATCAAGCAACTACGGCAAGCCAGGCCGCATTGCTTCACCTTTTCAGATTATGGTCGATGGCCCCTTGGGTGGCGCGGCATATAGCAATGAGTTCGGTCGCCCGAATATTGCGGGTTACTTCCGTACGCTTGAATTGGAATCCAGCAACGAAATGCGTGGCTACCATAAGCCAATCATGTTGGCAGGCGGTATTGGTAATATTTCTGCTAAACATTCTAAAAAGAACCCAATTCCAGCAGGTGCTGCACTGATTCAGTTAGGTGGCCCAGCAATGTTGATCGGCCTTGGTGGTAGTGCTGCATCTAGTATGGATACCGGTAGCAATGTTGAGAATCTGGACTTTGACTCAGTGCAACGTGGTAACCCTGAGCTAGAGCGCCGTGCGCAAGAAGTGATTGATCGCTGCTGGCAGTTAGGTGATGCAAATCCGATTTTAAGTATTCATGATGTGGGCGCAGGTGGTATTTCCAATGCGTTTCCTGAGTTGGTGAATGACGCGGGTGTAGGCGCAACGTTCCAGTTACGCGATGTGCATAACGAAGAGCCAGGCATGTCACCACGTGAATTGTGGAGCAACGAGGCGCAAGAGCGTTATGTGATGGCAATTGCACAAGAAGATTTGCCTCGCTTTAAGGCGATTTGTGAGCGCGAGCGTTGTCCGTTTGCTGTGGTGGGTTATGCCACTGAAGAGCGCCATTTAACCGTGGCGGATAGTCATTTTGACAACAAACCAGTGGATATGGATATGTCCGTGTTGCTGGGCAAGCCGCCAAAAATGACGCGTGACGTAAAAAGCACCACGCGAGAATTGAAAGCATTTGATACCAGCAAGATTGATTTGAAAGATGCCGCAGCTCGCGTGTTAAGGCTGCCAGGTGTTGCAGATAAAACTTTCCTCATTACGATTGGCGACCGCTCTGTAACGGGCTTGGTGGCGCGTGAGCAGATGGTTGGCCCTTGGCAAGTGCCAGTGGCGGATGTGG
>DAIDAH010000252.1 GCA_027310735.1 Methylotenera sp.
ACAAGCCTGCAAAGCACTGGGCGATAAGGTCAACAACCGCACCGCAAGCATGGGCGTAGCGCTCACCAGTTGCACTGTACCTGCCGCTGGCCGCCCTACCTTTGACATTAATGACAACGAACTGGAAATGGGGGTAGGCATACATGGTGAACCAGGCCGTAAACGTGAACCCATGCGTGAAGCCGATGCCATTGTGAGCGATCTGGTTGCGTCTATAATCGAAGATCTAACGGCTAGAAACGTAAAAGTTGCAGAACAAAATGAAGGACTGTTATTGATTAACGGCTTTGGGGCTACGCCATTAATGGAGCTTTATTTACTCTATAACACTGCGGCTAAGCTATTCAACCAACACGGCATTCAAATTATCCGCTCACTGGTAGGAAATTACACGACAGCACTTGATATGGCGGGCGCATCCGTGACGCTTTGCTTATTAGACGATGAAATTAAACAACATTGGGATAGCCCCGTACAAACCGCATCTTTAAGATGGGAAAGATAAAAGAATTTGATCAAAGATGAATCTTGGCGAGCCTAAGCGCCAACAAGGTCCTATATAGTATTTAATACAAAGTAAGCTATTTACTTCCACCATTCATAAGCGCAATAGCAATGCGCTCCAAGTTGAATGTATAGCGCTGTATTAAACCCTGATTACCTCTGGATGGCTCAATAAACTCCATACCAACACGATATTTGATAGCGCCGTCTTTCATGTGAATTTGGGCAATATTTCTAACCTGCAATGTCAAGCTGGTTACTCCCACATCAGGAAAACTAATCTTACATCGATCAAAACTTGCGCCAATCGTCAATGCAGCATCCAAAGGATCTGGTGCTATGGCACAAATTCCTCCTAAACTAACATCGGCTAAAATCAGCTCTAAGACTCGCTCCTGATCAGGATTCCCATTATCAATTGGAATTTGACAAGGTACTGGATCAACAATTGGCGTTGCAAGTCTAAAAAATTCTCTGCGCTGTAATCGCACCAGCTCTTGAGGCATAGCAACCTTAATTGCTCGACCATCTTTCAAAGCAACCTCAGTGATTTTCTCGCTCAGCCATTTAATCCTGACACCATCTTCTTTTGAGAAAACAACGTGTTCACTGGCTAACAACCGACTATTAAATGCATCATCTCTACCAATATCGAGGTAAACCGCATTGTTTTTTTCACTTAAAGCGATGATTGTGGTGAGATAAATATCATGACCATGATTAAACGAAGCCTTTAACATGACCTTCTGCTTAGAGAGGTCTGTCAGAATTTGCATTATTTCCTTAACATTGTGAACAACATACTGTTCTTCATCTGGTAAGTATGTACCGTATCCCATGAACATCCTATCGTACTTTAATCAACTGACTTAATTTATAACTGTATAACTATAAATCAGAACAGTCGCTTCTGAACGTGCCAGCAATATGCCACCACATCTTATGCGATGCCCTGCCACCTAAAAATAGGTCATCATTATGTCACAATTGACCTAAAGGTAGCCAACACAGTGTGCGAAACTTTTTACATCTATACGCTAAAAACTCATTAAGGTTCAAAAGAATCATTCTGTTGAGCCTTAATTAGATCTAGTAACATTTCCATCTATTTTTATTACGCGAATGTAAAATATGCGCCTATATTTTTGACTTAAAACTAAACTATTCATCACTAATTACATACTTAAAAAACTTGTTCAAATAAATTTCGTTACCACCAGCACATGTCAGGTTAGCGTCAGCTTCACGCTATAAGATGCACTCCATGGTAGCAGACAAGTATCAAACAAATCTCTGCCAGTACCACTTTATGCATAGCTTATTTTTACTTTATTTTTGGAGATTGAAATGAACAAGTTTTTAGCAACATTATTCGCAGGTGCATTCGCTTTAACATTAGGTTCAGCAGCATTTGCAGCTGACGCAGAAAAAACTGCTGAACCAGCAAAAACTGAAGCTGCAGCCCCAGCTGCTGCGACACCAGCTGCTGAGAAAAAAGCGACCCCTGTAAAAAAACATCATCGTAAACATGCTAAAAAAGCCGCTGAAGCAGCACCAGCAGCTAAATAAGGTTTAGTTTTAACGCAATTACCCTTGTCGATTAAAACAAAAAAAGGGCAGATTCTTCTGCCCTTTTTTTGTTTTATAAATTCATCTTTTAAGCAGACTAAGCATTAAATTAATCATCAGTTTCATTTTTTAACAAGTGTTTGCTAATAACAGTAGGTAGCGTTTTAGGTGCATGAATACGCAACTGTTTATTCACATTCATCCGACCAAATACAACTTCAATATTTTTGGTCGCTACGCCAAACTCCTCTGCAAGAAATCTAACCATATGGTCAGTCGCCCGACCCGCTACTGGTGCTGCAGTCACACTTATCTTCAATTGATTACCTTTAGGCTTGCCAATCGCATCCTGCTTCGCACTAGGTGTACCAAGAACATTCAGCACCAAGACTTCACCATCCCAGGCACAAAAAGACTTTATTACCAGTTTTTTAGAGGCAACTTTGGTTTCAGCATCAGATGAGTCATTTTTAATGCTAGCTTTAGAAGACTTTTTCTTCATAGTCCCGCGCCAAACATTTGCTCTAACTCAGAATGGCTGGCATGCTTACTCAATCGTTGCAGAATCTTTTTCGCTGTAGTGTGCAACGGAATTGGGTGTTTAGGTTCTAAGCTTCGAACGCTATCTAAAAGTATCTCTTTCGAAATCGGGTAATCTACCCCCTTAAAAGCAAAGGCAATTCTATTGCCATTTTCTTCAGCATCCACCACGACAACTCGATCTTCAAAACTTTCGCGAATACGTGCAGTATAAGTGCCAAATTTGACGTCACTCGCCAATAAATTCACCACCATCACACCACGATCACTCAGTTTAGAATAACAGTTATCATAGAAGCCAGCGCTGCATAGCTTTGCCGAATGTCCATTTTCATCAAAGCCATCAATTAAAAGCACATCAACCTTATCCGACTTATCGGCAACATAATCAGCACCGTTGGCGTGCAGCACACGAAAGCTAGCACTATCATTTGGAATGCTGAACTTTTCGCGCAATGCAATTACTTGCGCATTAATTTCTACAGCAGTGAAATGTGTATCAGGCAGATATTTTGCACAATACTTTGCCAGAGAACCACCGCCTAAACCTATCATCGCAATATTTTCAGGTTCTGACTGAAAAAACAAAAATCCCATCATGGTACGGGTATAGCCAAGAACGAGGTACTCAGGGTCATGCTTATACATCACACTCTGTATTGAGTGCTGATCGAAGTGCATAGAAATCGTCGCCATTTCTTCAAAAACAAATGGTTCATCAGTTAAGTTTTTCGATGCAGCCTTCTTGAATTGGTCGTGAAAATCTTTAAGTTGAATAGCAGGACTTTTCATATTTCATTCATGGTAAAACTTTACATCCGTTAAACATGCGAGGTTAAGTAAGTTGGTTTCTAAATCAATCTATAAGTAGCTGAATAGATCAATCTTGCACCATCAGTTTTTGAGGGCGTAAACGTAAGGTGTAGTCCAGCAGTTCATTTCTTGATTCAAACCCACAAGCATCCCAAAACTGCTGTGCAATCTGATTGTCGCGTTTCACCAGACAATGAATAATTGCAACACCATCTTGCCGAATGCCACCCACTGCGGCATTCACCAATTGAGTGCCTAAACCTCGCCCACGATAATCGGGCTTAATCGCCATATGGTAGAGATAGCCTCGCCATCCATCATGACCTGCCAACAATGCACCTATTAACCG
>DAIDAH010000253.1 GCA_027310735.1 Methylotenera sp.
GCGTAAGGCTCTGGTAGATACCATCTGTGATTATCGCAGTTGGTTGAACGAGCAGGAGCTTAATGATGGGCAGGTTGACCAGCGAATCCAGCAATTATTAGACAGGTTGCGTGAGGATAAGCTCAATGTGGCGTTTGTAGCCGAGTTTTCTCGCGGTAAATCAGAGCTGATTAATGCGATTTTCTTTGCTGGTTACGGAAAACGTCTGCTACCGTCAAGTGCTGGCCGTACCACCATGTGTCCTACAGAGTTGTTATACGATAAAACCAAACCAAGCTCGATTATGTTGCTGCCTATAGAAACACGTCTTTCAGATGCAACTACCACTGAATACAAGCGCTACCCAGAAGAGTGGAAGACTGTGACTTTTGATGTTGATTCAAACGAGAGCATGGTTGCAGCTTTTCAAGAGGTTAGCAGTACTAAGGCAGTGTCTGTTATAGATGCCGAAAAGTATGGCTTATTTGATCCGAACAGTTCTGATGACGCACTGAGCATTAATAAAGATGGCACAATTGATGTGCCATGCTGGCGTTATGCAGTGATCAATTTTCCACATCCATTGTTAGAGCAAGGCTTGGTGATATTAGATACACCAGGTTTGAATGCCATTGGTACTGAGCCAGAACTGACTCTGAATATGTTGCCTAATGCACATGCGGTGCTGTTTATTTTAGCTGCGGATACGGGTGTAACTAAATCTGAGATTGACGTATGGCGTCAATATATTAGCGGCACTCGTTGGAAGCAAAAAGGTCGTTTAGCAGTACTGAATAAGATTGATGGCCTTTGGGATGAGTTAAAGAATGAAACTGATATTCAAAAAGAGCTGACTAAACAAATTAAAACCAGTGCCGAGCTTTTGGGCTTGGAGACCAGTCAAATATTCCCTATCTCAGCTCAAAAGGGATTGTTAGCTAAGGTTAACAATGATACTGAATTGCTTGTTAAGAGCCGTATTCTAGAACTTGAGAAAGCATTGTCAGATGAGTTGATACCATCCAAAAAGGAAATCGTTCGAGATAATACGCATAATGAAATCGAGGATTTAATTGCGAACTCGAACATTATCTTAGATGCGCGTTTTTCAGGCATTAATGATCAGTTAGTTGAATTGCGCGGTTTACGTGGCAAAAATGAAGATGTTGTTGAGCACATGATGAATAAGGTCAAAGTTGATAAAGAAAACTTTGAAAAAGGTCTGCAACGCTTTCAGGCGTTAAGAAGTGTTTTTTCACAACACACAAATCGACTGTTTACTTTGTTGGGTATGGAAGCGCTTAAGATGCATGTTCATACTACGCGCGAGACTATGATTGATGCCAGTTTTACGAAAACGATTCGTGTGGCAATGGACAACTTTTTCAGTGAACTGAAAAAACGTTTAGTTTCATCTGATGAGCAAATAGATGAGATTAAAAAGATGATGGATGTTATGTATGAAAAGTTCTCTAAAGAGCACGGACTTCGTAAGTCAGATCCACCAGCATTTTCAACTTTACGCTATCAAAAAGAGTTGTCTAAATTAGAGCGCGCTTATAAAGAGCAGTTTAATACGGCTTTTAATATGATTGCTCATGAGAAAATGACGCTAACTAGCCGTTTTTTTGAGACACTGGCGAGCCGAGTAATTCATGTGTTTGAAGTGGCAAATAGGGATATTGAAAATTGGCTTAAGGCTGTTATTGCACCAATGGAATCTCAAGTGCGTGAGCATCAGTTGCAGTTGCGCCGTCGTCTAGAAAGTATTAAGCGTATCTATAAAGCGACAGATACTTTGGAAGATCGTATCTTGGAGTTAGAGGCGATAGAAAAGAGTATTCAGGCGCAGAAAGATGATTTAAAAGTGCTACGTATGCATATGCAGAATGCGCTAACGTTTGAGGCTATAGAAGAGTCAAAAGTCGCTTAGACACAATCTTAATATAGATTAAACTCTAAAATAAAAAAGGCTGCATTGCAGCCTTTTTTATTTTAGTAAGCCTGTACTGTTAAGCAGTTTGTCGGTTTTCCAACATCAGGATTTTCATTTTTTGCATGGCTTTTTGTTCAATTTGACGAATACGCTCTGCAGAAACGCCAAACTCATCTGCAAGTTCATGTAGCGTTTTGCCTCCTTTATCCTGTAACCAACGTGCCTGTACCACACGGCGGCTACGCGAATCCAAGTTTTCCAGCGCATAGGCTAAACCTGTTGACTCTGCAACTTCAGTTTGCTTGGTTTCAATTGCCTCTAATGGGGTTAAGCCTTCATCTTGTAAGTAAGCGATTGGACTGTAATGTTCGTCATCATCGTCATTAATGTTGCTTTCAAGCGAAATTTCATGTCCGTTTAAGCGAGACTCCATTTCCAAAACCTCTTCAGGCTTCACATTCAGTTCACGTGCAATATGTGCAACTTCACTGGGTTGCAAACTGTTGAGACCGGTTTTCATGCTACGGAGATTAAAAAATAACTTACGTTGTGCTTTGGTGGTCGCAATTTTTACTAAGCGCCAATTGCGCACAATGTATTCGTGCATTTCAGCTTTAATCCAATGCATTGCAAAAGAAACAAGTCTCACACCGCGTTCTGGGTCGAAGCGTTTAACAGCTTTCATTAAGCCGATATTCCCCTCTTGAATTAGATCAGACTGTGGCAAACCATAACCTGTATAGCCGCGAGCAATGCTTGCTACCAAGCGCAGATGTGACACGATAAGTTTACGTGCAGATTCTAAGTCATTGTCTTGTTTGAATTTTGTAGCAAGAGAGTATTCTTCCTCTGCGGTCAAAATAGGGTAGGCTTTAATCGCTCTAGAGTAATGCTCTAAGCTATCAGTAGCAGTTAATACTGGTATTGTTAATGCATTTGTCATTGAAATTTTATCCTCCGATTTTGTATTCTAGCACTCGTCATTAGAGAGTGCTAGTAAATGAAAGTTTCAATTTATTTTAATTGTTGTTCCAACCTATTAAAGTTGTTAACTCGCAATTAAAGTTGTTAACTTTGACTATGCAATAAACAATTATAGTTGTTAAGGTGTCACAAACTTTGGTGCCATTAGTTTGACGGTGTGTCCATATTGGCTAAACAATCGTGCCCAGTGATGAGCTCCAGTACAAGCTTCCATGCCGATTAAGCAGGGTGGTAGTTGTGCGATTAACGCTAGTAATTGATCTCGTGATACTCTTGGTTTGATAAGGCCAGCTTGACCAGACTCACTGACACCATGTACAGCAAAGATGTTCTTGGCAAGATCAATGCCTACTGTAATAATATTCATAGATTTCCCCTTTTCGAGTGATTTGATGAGATTTATTAGACCAAACCCATCATGGCACCTAGATGCCGTTCGCTGCAATAGTCAGCTACCTCGGGACGGGGAAGTCCCTTTCATTCGTTAGGTTTATTTGATGAGGTCTTTAATCGTTTATTTTGTTTCAATAATATGTACTTGTGGGTGTGTTGCAAACATAGTTAACAGCACGGATGTTGTTAATCATATGAACTCTCTTATAGGTCGTACATATAATCCATCAATCGGATGGGGACATGGATGGAACAAAATAAGTGAAAATAGTAAAACTCTTGAATTGGAATTTGTGAAAAGTAAAAACTGCTCTTATTCAATTGAAATTAACAAATCAAACAATATAGTGGAAAGCTGGAGGTTTACTTCACCAAAAGAAGGGTGTGACAATTATTATGCCTCTAGTTTATAAAAGATTTACAAACCTAACCCATCTCTAGGGACTTCCCCTACCTGT
>DAIDAH010000254.1 GCA_027310735.1 Methylotenera sp.
TGCTGGTCTTGTTGCTGGAGCGATGTCCATGGCTGAGGGCGAATATGTTTCGGTAAGCTCTCAGGCTGATACTGAGCATGCAGATTTAGATAAAGAGCGTAATGAACTAGCAAATAATCCAGAACACGAGCGCGATGAATTAAAGGATATCTATGTAAAGCGTGGACTGGATGAGGTTTTAGCCACAGAAGTTTCACGACAACTGATGGCACATGATGCGCTTGGCGCACATGCACGCGACGAATTGGGCATTTCTGAAATATTAATCGCACGGCCAGTTCAAGCTGCACTTGCATCAGCAGCCACGTTCTCTATTGGAGCGTTACTACCACTTGTAATCGTGTTATTAGTACCTGTAACGAAGCTTATGTGGGCCGTGTCTGCGAGTTCATTGTTTTTTCTGGCATTATTAGGCGCTCTAGCTGCACATACGGGCGGCGCTGCTATTATGACATCCGCCATTCGCGTAACCTTTTGGGGCGCTTTGGCAATGATGCTGACCGCCGGGGTAGGCACTATGTTTGGAACTACCCCATAATTAGCAGCAGCTAAACTATCAATTCCTAAAAGTTGATGTCATCCTCACATCTGTTATTCAATTAGTAAGCTGCATACTGTTTAACCACCACATCTAACACGTTAATTATTTGGCTTCATCAATTATTTTGATGGCAATGCTCTCGACTTCTGCTGCAATTTTCACTAATGCGGCATCTTGAGTGAGCGCTGAAAGCATTTGTACTGGCTTAATAAGCCCGATCATCGTTTTACCGTTCTCGGTATACACCGAGATGCGACAAGGTAAGGCCATGTTTAAACGCATGTCGAGATTTAATATTTTTGCTGCCTGCTGCGCATTGCAAACCTCAAAAATTTTACACTCGTCATTAAAGGCTACTCCTTTACTGTGAAATATTGCGCGCAAATTATGGACGTGCATGACACCAAAACCATGCGTCACCACAGCAGACTCAACAGCCGTTGATGCCTGATCGAAGGACTTGCTTGTTTCAACAATGTAATACATAAATCACCTCAGATTGAGCCGATTAAAAACATATTGATTTATTTTTTTAAGGTGAGTTCATTATAAACACTATGGACACCTTCAATGCTACCAACCAAACTTATGACATGATCAATCTAACTTTGGTTATCAACAATGCCAGACAGTTTAACACCCCCTTTTAAGGTATCTACTGCGATGCCTAAACTTTTTATTTTTTCATCAAGAATCAACGCCGTTTTTACTTTTATAGTGACTTCACTACCCGACCACTCACTAGCAACATATAGTGATCCCTCAGATTAATTTTCCAGTCTTTGCGAGACCTGAGAAGGTCATATATTCCAGAATATTCGTACTACTTTCCTTCATTTGCGTACAGAATCTCTACTCATGTGTTGCTTAATCCTATGCTGTCATAAATCAGGTTTACTTGTACGCCACCGCGTGGTTTATTGGTGAGCTATCCTTAAAAAAAGAACAACTGGTATAAACTTTCATTGTGATTGGTGTTCTTAATACAAGTAAAGTTAAGAGTAAAGGCAATGTCTGAATATTTAAGATCTATGATAGCGCTTTTATAATATATGTGCGATATCGAACATAACTATTAGATTAAGGCTATGTAGCATAGACAGAGAAACTGGGCTGAGAGCGCAGTTTTAGAAACAACACTTTTTACTAGTGAATAGTCACGGAGATAGAAATGTTAAAAATTCGCTATGCAACTATTATATTTTCAATATTATTCAGTTCAATGGCCGTTGCTGGCATTCAGATGAGCATCGGCGTTGGGCTTCCTAGCGTTAGCATTGGTGTCAATGTTTCTAGGTATCCAGAGATGGTAGTTGTGCCTGGTTACCCCGTCTATTATGCACCTCGACTGAACTATAACTTATTTTTTTACGATGGATATTATTGGCTTTATCAAGATGACTATTGGTATATAAGCGCTTGGTACAATGGACCATGGTCAATGGTTGAACCTGAGTTCGTGCCGATTTTTATTTTGCAAGTTCCTGTACGTTATTATCGTGCGCCGCCTTTGTACTTTAGAGGATGGCAGTTCAACGCCGCACCTCGTTGGGGTGATCACTGGGGTCGTGAGTGGGATCAACGTAGAAGAGGGTGGGATAGGGAACAGCACAACGTAGCACCTGCACCACTACCGAGCTATCAGAGACAGTATTCTGGAGAGCGCTATCCTAGACAGGAAGAGCAGCAGCGAGAGCTTTATCAGCAACATTACAATTATCAACCACATGACCCAGAGTTAAAACTCACACGTCCAGATCAGCCATTACCGGCAGGTTCTTACCAGCAAGAAAAACGTCTAGATCAAAAAAGACAACCCGAGGGCGCAATGATTCAAAAAAGAGAGATGCCTCGTTCTGAGCCATTTAGGCGAGAAAGAATTGAGCCGCAAAACCCACCTCTACAGCACAATGACACTAATATCCAACGGTCAGTTCCTATAACACCTCAGCAAGAACGCTCTGAAAGTCGTGATTTTAAACAACAACGCAACCCAAGTGAAATTCAACATGAGCCACAAAAAACAATACCAAGAAATCAAAAAGAAAATGAGCGTAGCAGGGATATGCAAAGCGAGCCAATACAAAGGCCTGTAAGAAATCGTGATCGCAATGAGTAAACAAAGTAATAGTACATGTATTTTTCCAATACTAAGTAATCATAGACAGCAGTTAGTCTTGTATTTAGCGCTGGAGCAATAGCAGAATGCCAATGCATACTTAGCTCAGTGGAAAACTGATTAGGGATAAAAAATATAGACCAAATCTGTACTAGCTGGGATCTGATCTGACAGACACCCTAAAAATTCGGCAACTGTCAGATCTGAGCTAGCCCAGCCAGCAACCATACATTCAGCGCGATGCGCACAAACAAACTACTAAGTTAATGCACATCTACTTTAGGCAACACATTAGCAGCCAATTTAGTCGTTCCTTTAAGCAGACCAACCTCATCACTCAGAATATTTGCAGCCTCGTTCAGCAAGATATCTTTAGTGTTTTTTCTTAGCTTCTCCATTTCCAGATCACTATTAATATTCCGCTCACTTGACTGTAAGCCATCATCCTGCAAAGCACTATTTTTGGCTATAGCAACTTTTTTATCGGATGTTTTTGCAGATTTGTCCGCATCACTGTTTTTATCGCGTGCAGCTAAACGTAGTTCTTGCACTTCGCGTTCTTTACGACGCTTAATCTCATTAAGTGAAATAAGATTCTTATTGCGCAGAGTTTTGAGTTCGGCAATATCTTCAATTAAATACTGAAAATCCTTGTCCTTACTAATGCGTAAGTCATGGCTGGCAATAAGCGTAGGAACTAGAGGCTTCACATCACCGGCAGGTGTGTATGTAGCCGCCTTGATTTGCGTTCAGGGTAGGGCATTATCAAAACTAGACTCACCAAAATCATCTATATCAGCAGTAGATGGCAGACTAATATCAGGCGTCACACCACGTAATTGCGTAGTACCACCATTGATGCGGTAAAATTGAGCGATAGTCATTTTAAGCTCACCAAATTTTGGTTCATCGCTTCTCACAAGTTGATCCAAATTGATCACCGATTGCACGGTACCTTTTCCAAAACTTTGCTCGCCTATAACTACACCACGACCATAGTCTTGTATCGCCGCTGCAAAAATCTCTGAGGCAGATGCTGAACCTCTATTGATAAGTATACCTAGAGGCC
>DAIDAH010000255.1 GCA_027310735.1 Methylotenera sp.
CTCAGACAGAATACCGCCGCCACAGCCAACATCCAACACACGCTTGCCAGCTAAACTTACCGCATCATTGATATAAGCCAACCGTAGTGGGTTAATTTCATGCAAGGGTTTAAATTCGCTGGTTTTATCCCACCACTTATGGGCGAGCTCTGCAAACTTTTGCAGTTCGGTTTCATCTACATTCACTGTTTGTGTTTCCATAGTTTCGGTTGCCATGTCTTGATGATTTCCTTTAGTTCTGATGGTTCAATATTGGCATAAAGGCCATTGTTATAGCGCAACTCGCCAGCCACCCAAGTGTGCGTTACATGCTCACGACCGCAGGTATAGACCAAATGTGAAATTGGGTCATAGCATGGTGTGGTTTCTAAATCACTAAGCCTTACAGCTGCCAAATCTGCGCACTTACCTACTTCAATGGAACCAATTTTATGGTCTAGACCAAGTGCTTTGGCTGCATTCAAAGTTGCCATTTCCAGTGCCTGATGCGCAGGCAAAACAGAAGCATCTTCACTCATGCCTTTTGCTAATAATGCTCCCAAGCGCATTTCTGAAAATATATCCATACGGTTATTGCTCGCGGCACCATCAGTACCAAAACCAACATTAACGCCCGCAGCGAGTAACTTAGCTACTGGCGCCACGCCGCTAGCAAGCTTCAAGTTTGAAGTTGGACAATGCGCCACATGGCAGCCATATTCAGCCAACATTTCCATCTCATTATTGTGTAAATGTACACAATGCGCAGCAACAAAATTAGGCCCTAGCAAACCAAATTCCGCCAACCTTTGTAAAGGCCGTAAGCCATATTGTGCCTCAGACTGTGCGATCTCATCACGTGTTTCATGTAAATGCGTATGAATGCCCAGCCCCAACTGCTCAGCATAAGTAACAATGCTTTCAAAGGTTTGATTCGAGACGGTATACGGTGCGTGCGGTGCAATAGATGAAGTGATTAACGCATCATTACGCCAGCTATCATGCGCAACAAAACCTTTTTGCAAATAGTCATCGGCATCGCTGGCGTAGGCTGATGGAAAGTCTAAGACCACCAAGCCAAGATTAGCGCGCATCCCAGCTTGATTGGTGCTGATTGCCGCTGCTTGCGGATAAAAATACATCTCATTAAAACAAGTAATGCCGCCGCTTAGCATTTCGGCACAAGCTAGCAAGGTGGCATCTTGCACATAACGCTCAGAAACTACCGCATGCTCTGCTGGCCAGATATGGTTGTTCAACCAAGCCATCAGCGGCTGATCATCGGCCAAACCACGCATTAAACTCATGCCTGCATGTGTATGCAGATTAATCAGGCCCGGAATCAATACATGATCATCTAAACTTACTAGCTCTGCTGCCGTATATTTTTTTTTAGCCTCAGCCTGAGGCAGCAACTCGACAATAATGCCAGCTTGAATCACAACTGCATAATTTTCTAACAATGGCTGATCTGGAGCGACGGCGGCAATCCAGTGCGCCTCAATAACTAAATCAGCATGGATAGTAGAATGAGGTAAAGTGCTTAGGTTCGTCATAAGTTCATTTTACCAATAAAAAAGCCCTGCAAATACGCAGGGCTTTAGTTTTGCTTATTAAATTTACCAACTCTTTAAATAGTAGTTGGTAAATCTATTTGCTTAACTTATTTACAGCCTGACTCACGTTGTTTTTCAGCTGATATAACAACACGACGGTTAGGTTGTAAGCAACTAATCAAAGCCTTACCTCTAACACCATCGCAAGCAACAACTGGCTCAGACTCACCTTTACCAACAGCTTCTAAACGACTCTCAGCTACACCTTTTGAAACCAGATAAGCTTTAACTATCTTAGCACGGCGTTCTGACAGTTTTTGATTGTATGCTGCTGAGCCGATGCGATCAGTATGACCAGTTACCAATACTAGTTCAATGTCTGGATTACCGTTAATTTTAGCTGCAGTTTCATCAAGAAGTGGTTTAGAGCCTTCCTGTAGTTTAGCCTTATCAAAACCGAATAGTTTTTCAGCTGAAATAGTAACCGTTTCTAATGTTGGCTTACATGGTGCAGCAGCTGGCATTGGTTCTGGAGTTGGTGCTGGCTCTGGCGCAACGATAGGCGCTGGAGCTGGAGTTGGCTCTGCCACTGGCTCTGCAGCGGCAACTGGCATTGGTGCTGGCGCACCAAAACGGAAGATACCACCAAGATTAAATAAGGTATTACCAACTGTACCGCCCGCATCAAAAATGCCCGCGGCCTTAGCACTTGAACGCGTCCATTGATGGCGCAAATCAGCTTGTACACCAAAAGTATCATTGAATAAATACTGTGCACCTAAACCTACATTTGCTAACCATGATGTTTTGCTTTTATCTTGAATTGCAGGTACTGAGTAGTCAACATTGTTATGAGCTGCGCCTAAGCCAGCTAATAAGAATGGACGGAATTTATCTCGACTAAACATGTACAAAGCATCTAAGCCTAGTGTTGTTTGCTTGTAACGACCACCAGCACCAGCAACACCAGTATTTTGACTCACACTGGTATAACCTAGACCACCCTGAATATCCCAGCTTTCACTTAACTCTTTACCTAAACGAATAAAGCCACCAGCACCGTTATCAGCTTTTAAATCGCTATCTGTATCCATATAGCTTACGCCTGGCACTGCGTACCAAGCACCACGGTACATATCTTCTGCTGAAGCAGAAAATGCCGCCAGACCCAACGCTGCAGCCACTGCAATATTAATAAGATTTTTATTCATTTTTTTGACTCCTATTCAAATTCCAACTTAAATTATTAAGCATATAGCAAAATATTATAATAGAAACAATGAATAACACAACGTATAACACTATTTATACTTGAATTTATATGACTTTGGTTGCTTTATTACAACAAACATCAAAGTACATTGCGAATTTCCTTAATTTTTGCGCCATTTAAGCTTAACTGACGTCGATTTTCGGCACATACGCCCCCCCTAAAACCGATGTAGGTAGGATGCATTTTTTGCACAGTAGCCACATGCTCTAACCTCAAAGAACCAGCCAAGCCATATGACAACCCTAACGCCAGAATGCGTTGTGAAAAACTCATACGCTGCGCTTCTGAATAATAGTCTAGTAGCGTCGAGCCATTCTTTTTAGCAGTATCCAGCATGACTCCTATAAAACCAGCATTTTTTATGTCATCAATTAAACTCGTTGAGTAAGTATGTTCAGCAAACAGCACTGCAATCAGCTTTATGCCCTTTTGAGTAAGGCTTAGCAACACATCTAAACATGGCTGATAGTCATCTGTTTCAAAAAAACCAATTTTAACAATGTCTACCTTTGCATTTACCAATGCAATCACTTGCTGCAATATTAAATCTGGCTGCATAGGCAAATCGCCTATAGTCGCACTAACAAGCTTAATACCATTCACATAATCCACAACCGCCTGTATCTTTGATAATGGCAATGCACCTAATGCACCTGCAGCAGGATCCTTTAAGTCAATAATATCCGCACCATTTTCCAATGCAATTTGTGCTTCTTCAATGCTTGTAACGCTAATTAATAGTTGTGTCATTATGCTAAATTCTCTGCATTCAACGTAGCTTGATGGTTACTCACCGCTTCGGCTAACCACCCCCAAGCTTCTAACTCGCGCGGGCCCGCTGTTTTTTCTATTGCAATCGTCAGATAATCCATCTCTTGCGTGATCTTTTCCATCGGCAATCTTTTTAGACG
>DAIDAH010000256.1 GCA_027310735.1 Methylotenera sp.
GAGTAGGGTCGTTTTGCCTATGCCGCTACCTGAAGCACAAAAGCTTAAAATAGGTTTGTCCATACGATTGCCTTGATCAGAATTGATCGGGGTGTGATTTATTGCGGTTGTCATACTGCTGCAGATTCTAGCTGGATTAAGTCTTTGTGGGTGTTGATGTTTGCAAAGGCAAGTGGTTTGTCGTCAAACGCAACTTCAACCACGTTAAGCGTGCTGTACCAAGCATCAAATTTGCGTCCGCCATTTTGTAAATAATGTTCGAGGTGCTGTAGTAAGTCTATACTGCATAAGCAAAATACAGGGTGAGCTTGCTCGCCTGTTTTGGCAACAGCAATATCTGCGTTATTTTCCAGCATGGCTATACTTAGGCGATTGACCAAATCCATTGCGAGTAAAGGTGAGTCGCAAGGCACTGTTAATACGTATGAGTTCTTAGCGGCTTTCATGCCGGCATGCAGTCCTGCTAGTGGGCCTGCACAGCCAGAAATGCTGTCTTGAACTACACGGTGACCAAGTGTGGCATAGCGCTCAACCTCACGGTTGGCATTGATGATGACTTCATTGACTTGTGGAGTTAGGCGTTTAATGACATGCTCAATCATTGGTATACCAAGAAAACTGATCCAGCCTTTTTCGACTGTGACAGTGTTTGGTTCAGAGGATGACTGAGCCATGCGCTTGCCTTGGCCTCCAGCTAAAATGACGCCAGTAATGTTGATCATTTAGCCACCAGTGTGTGACATGAAGCGAATCACTGATGGTTGTGCGCGGCGTAAATCAAAGTCATGTCCTTTGGGTTTGATTTGCATGCTGGCTAAAATGGCATCAATTAAAGGCTGATCATTACTAGGATGATTTCTCAATAGTGGCATTAAATCTATTTTATTTTCTTGGCCTAGACACAAGTACAACTCACCTTTGCAGGTAATGCGCACACGGTTGCAAGCTTCGCAGAAATTATGGCTATGGGGGGAAATAAAGCCTATTTTTGTTATAGTGTTTGCTACTTGCCAGTAGCGAGCAGGTCCACCCGTAGACTGGGTGCTAGGGGTTAGCCGGTACTTGCTTTGCAAGCGCTTCAAGGTGTCAGCATTGCTAACACATGTAGATTCTCTATCGTGATTGATTTCGCCTAGGGGCATTTCTTCAATGAATGAAATATCAATGGCTTGTTTGATGGCGAAGTCGACTAAGGATTCGGTTTCATCATCATTAAAGTTTCGCATCAGCACCGTGTTGAGTTTGATGTTTTCAAAGCCAGCGAGTTTTGCGGCTTGTATGCCGCTCAACACTTTATCCAGATCACCAGTGCGCGTGATTTTTTTGAAACGTATGGCATCAAGGCTATCGACACTAATGTTGATGCGCTTTACCCCCGCATTCCGTAAGTCCTGTGCTTGCTTCTCCAGCTGACTGCCATTGGTGGTAAGCACTAACTCTTTTAGTCCTGATAGTTTGCCTATGTCTTCAAATAGCCATAATGCATTTTTGCGTACTAGGGGTTCTCCGCCGGTAATGCGTACCTTACTAACCCCTAAGTAGACAAATATTTTAACCAGTCTCGCGCATTCTTCTAAGCTTAAAACCTCTTCGCGCGGCAAAAATGTCATTTCTTCAGCCATGCAGTAAACACAGCGAAAGTCGCAACGATCGGTGATGGACAAGCGAATATAGTCAACAGTACGACCAAGCTGGTCAATTAGTTGGGTTTGCCTTATACCTTCGGGCTGGAATGATTTGTTTTGCACTTTCATTATCATGAATGGTCATATTCTATAATGCGTTTATTCAGTGTAATATACCACTTCGCATGGGGTTGGAATATTACTATAAATCCTATTCGCAGTATTTTAAGACGTATTGGAGAGATTAGTTTGCAAGATTTACAAACAAAAATTGATGCGTTAATCGCTCAGTATCAACAAATGCCAGGTGCGTTGTTACCACTATTGCATGCTATTCAAGATGATATTGGCTATGTGCCAGAGTATTCATATGCTGCTATCGCAAAGGCATTGAGTTTGTCTGTTGCTGAGGTGCATGGCGTGGTGACATTTTACCATCACTTTCGTACGCATAAAGCTGGCAAACATATATTGCAAATTTGTCGTGCTGAATCTTGTCAGGCAATGGGGTCTGAAGCGCTGGAAGCGCACGCAAAAAAATGCTTGAACATTGATTATCACCAAACGACATCAGACGAATCTATCACGTTGGAACCTGTGTATTGTCTAGGTAATTGCGCGCTATCACCAACGGTGGTGATGGGCGATGAAATACACGGAAGAGTGACTATGGCAGATTTGGATGCGTTAATAGCAGAGGCTAAGGCTTAGAGATATGGCAACAACCAAAATATATATTCCCTGCGACTCCAGTGCCTTGGCAATGGGCGCAGATAAAGTGGCTGCAGCGGTTGCGCAAGAAGCAAAAAACCGTGGCTTGAATGTTGAAATTATTCGCAATGGTTCACGTGGTCTTTATTGGCTAGAAACAATGGTTGAAGTGGCGACAGCTCAAGGTCGCGTTGCTTATGGCCCGATCAAAGTGAAAGATGTTGCGTCATTGTTTGATGCAGACTTTTTAACGGGTAAGTCGCATGCTTTGAGCTTGGGTTTGACCAACGAGATGGACTGGCTTAAAAAACAACAACGTCTTACCTTTGCGCGAGTCGGGGTGACTGACCCAGTTTCACTAGATGATTACATCGCGGACGATGGCTACAAAGGCCTTAAAAATGCATTGAATTTATCCGGTGCAGATATTGTCAAACTCGTTACTGACTCTGGTTTACGAGGTCGAGGCGGTGCAGCATTTCCAACAGGCATTAAGTGGAATACTGTACTAGGTTGTCAGGCTGAGCAAAAGTATATTGTATGTAACGCTGATGAAGGTGACTCAGGTACTTACTCTGACCGCATGATTATGGAGGGTGATCCATTCGTGCTGATTGAGGGTATGACCATTGCCGGTGTGGCGGTTGGTGCAACGCAAGGTTATATTTATTTGCGCTCAGAGTATCCGCATGCGCTGATCGCTTTAAATAAAGCGATTGATGTCGCTACGAAGGCTGGATATTTGGGAGACAATTTGTTGGGTAGCGGCAAAGCCTTTCATCTGGAAGTGCGGCGTGCGGCGGGTGCTTATGTTTGTGGTGAAGAAACTTCACTGCTGGAAAGTTTGGAAGGTAAGCGCGGACTTGTGAGATTTAAACCGCCACTACCAGCGATTGAAGGCTTATTTGGTAAGCCGACAGTAGTGAATAATGTGATATCACTGGCTACTGTGCCCATTATTTTAGATAAAGGCGCTCAGTATTATGCTGATTACGGCATGGGCCGCTCACGCGGTACTTTGCCGATTCAGTTGGCTGGCAATATCAAGCACGGTGGGCTAGTGGAGTTGGCGTTTGGTGCAACCTTGCGTGAATTGCTTTATGACTTTGGTGGCGGCTCAGCTACAGGTCGTCCAATTCGTGCGGTACAAGTGGGCGGTCCGCTGGGTTCGTTCCTGCCGGAATCACAATTTGATACACCGTTGGATTATGAAGAGTTTACTAAAATCTGGGCAGTGTTAGGTCACGGTGGTATTGTTGCATTTGATGACACGGTTGATATGGCAAAAATGGCACGTTATGCATTTGAGTTCTGTGCTGTTGAGTCGTGTGGTAAATGTACGCCGTGCCGTATAGGTTCTACACGTGGTGCAGAAGTGATG
>DAIDAH010000257.1 GCA_027310735.1 Methylotenera sp.
GTGCGACTGAAATCGCTTTGAAGATGAGTTTTCACTATTGGCGCAACACTGGCAAGCCAAGCAAAACCAAATTTATCAGCTTGCAAAACAGTTATCACGGCGAGACCTTAGGCGCGCTGAGCGTGACTGATGTGACGATTTTTAAAGATACTTATGCGCCATTGTTGATGCAGTCTGCGCAAATGCCTAGCCCAGATTTCAGATTGGCGGAGGCGGGTGAAGATGCGGAAGCATTTGCTCTGCGTTGTGCTGATGCTTTGGAATGTTATATCAATGCACATCATCAGACATTGGCGGCGTTTATTATTGAGCCGCTGGTGCAATGTGCTGCGGGTATGGGCATGTATCATCCAACATATCTGCGCCGTGCGCGTGAGATTTGCAATCAGTATGAAGTGCATTTGATTGTCGATGAAATCGCAGTAGGTTTTGGGCGCACTGGGACGATGTTTGCTTGTGAGCAGGCGCAGATTTTACCTGATTTTATTTGCTTGTCTAAGGGTATTACTGGGGGCTATTTACCACTCTCTGCGGTGCTCACCACAGATGATGTTTACCAAGCTTTTTATCATGACAGTACCGTGAAAGGCTTTTTGCATAGTCATAGTTACACAGGTAATCCGCTTGCTTGCAGTGCGGCTTTGGCGACTTTGGCAATCTTTGAAACGGATAATGTGATTGAAAATAATCAGCAGAAATCTGCTTATCTGCGCAATAAGACGCAAGCACTCGCTCACTTGCCTATCGAGCATCTACGCCAGCAAGGCATGATTCTGGCATTTGATGTTAAATCAAATAATCCTCAGTTCTCCAGAGCCTGTTATAGCCATGCACTACAGCAAGGCTTGTTGCTGCGTCCAATCGGCAATACGGTATATTTCATGCCGCCATATACGATTACAGATGCAGAAATAGATTTTATGCTGAATGCTACGGCGAAAGCAGTACAGGCGAGTTTGTCAGGTGATTAGAAAACTATTCCTGATTTTGTGCTTGAGCGCATCTTCATTCGCGTATGCCGATGTTCAGAATGCGCAGCTACTTAATACTGAGTTGCCCAGTTCGGTAAGAAGCGCACTGCAAAAAATCGGTATACCTGCAGAGAATGTATCGGTTTATGTACAGGCGTTAGCTGAACAGCCTAGGCAATTAAAGCCGCCATTGTTAGCGCATCAAGCCAATATTCCGTTGAATCCGGCTAGCACGATGAAGCTGGTGACTAGTTATGCCGGATTGTCGTTACTCGGCGCCAATTACCGTTGGAAGACTGAAGTCTATACCGATGGAGTGCTGAGTAACGGTGTGCTGGATGGTAGTTTATACATTAAGGCCTATGGCGACCCTAATTTTATGACAAGTGATTTTTGGCGATTGCTGAATCGCTTGCGCCACTTGGGGGTGCAGGAGATCAAAGGCGATTTGATCATTGATAACAGTTATTTTGCTAGTAAAGCACCAGCCGAGGGTAGTTTTGACGGTGAAGCTACACGTGCCTATAACGCTACGCCAAGCGCACTGGCCATCAATTTGAAGGCGAGTAGCTTCAGATTTGATTCGGATGCGAATGTGGTGAGTATTACGCCTGAACCCAATCTGCCGGAAATCAAGATTAATAATTTATTAAAGGTGGGCAATGCCGATTGTGCCGCTTGGCGTAATACATTGGGATATGACGTTAAACAGGTGGCGGATGCTGCGGTTGTAACCTTTAGCGGTGTATACGCACCTAATTGCACTGAAAAATATTTAGAGTTACTGGCGCTTGATGAAAATAACTACACTCTAGATTTGTTCCGCAAGCTATGGCGAGAGTTAGGCGGCAGTTTTAATGGCAGCATACGCATGTTAAATGCTCCCAAAGGCTTGCCAGATAATGCGGTTAAGTTGATGCAGCAAGATTCAAAACCACTGGCGCAAATACTGCCAGATATTAATAAGTGGAGTAATAATCTGATGGCGCGCCAGCTTTTGCTGACCATTGCGGCAGAAAAAATGGGCTCGCCTGCTACCGAGTCTAATGGGGCTTTAGTGCTTAGTCGCTGGCTAAGTACCGTTGGGTTAAATTTCAATGAAATGGTGATTGATAATGGCTCAGGCCTATCCAGAATAGAGCGGATAAATGCAAGGCACATGGGGGAGTTGTTGGTCAGTGCTTACTATAGTCCTGTGATGCCTGAGCTTATGAGCTCTCTGCCAATATTGGCGGTGGATGGCACCATGATGAAGCGGATGCAAGATAGTCCATTGCAGGGTCGAGCGCATCTAAAAACGGGTACGATTAATGGTGTTTTTACTTTAGCGGGTTATGTTCTTGGTAAGAATGGTCAACGCTATGTAGTGGTTTTTATGGCGAACCATGCGAAGGTGGCATTGACTAAACCAGCGCAGGATGCACTTTTAGAGTGGGTGTATGAACAGTAAATGCTAAGCATCTAACCATGAAATGGCATGTAATTTCTAGTATCATACGAGCGGTTTAATAGCTACGATCCTTATGGGATTTAATATCAAAGGCATGAAAATTTTATGAAACACAACAGTACGTTAATCATTACTTTATTGCTTGCCTGTTTTTCAGTAACGGGCTGTAATGCAAAATCAACATCTTCAACACAGGAAAAGCCAGCAATGACACAAAACGCTAAAATTACAGAATTGCAAAAGATTGACACGCAAGTGGGTACGGGTCGTGAAGCTGAGCCGGGTTTTAACGTTACAGTAAATTACACCGGCTGGATATATGATGCTAAGGCTGAAGGTGGTAAAGGCAAAAAATTTGATAGCAGTCTGGACCGTAAACAACCATTCGTATTCTTTTTAGGCCAAGGCCAAGTGATTCAAGGTTGGGATGAAGGCTTTGCCGGTATGAAAATAGGTGGTAAGCGTACGCTGATTATTCCTTCAGAAATGGGTTACGGTGCACGTGGTGCAGGTGGCGTGATTCCTCCAAATGCGGATTTGATTTTTGATGTTGAGTTGCTTGACGTTAAATAAAAATTTAACTTTGCGGGCATCTGCTTCGCAGATTGCCTGCTTAAACCACTTCATCGCTATATGGTGTTGTTCGCAAAAAATAATTCCTTACATATAACCCAAATGCGACGGTATTATTTTTTTGCTTACGTCTTGTCTGGTTTAGATATTTAAATTTTTGGAGAAGGTTCTGTGAAAGTTCTAGTGAAATGGATAGATGGCGTTAGTTTCGTGGGTGAATCAGAAACGGGTCATGCGGTTGTATTGGATGGTGCGCCAGAAAATGGTGGGCGTAACATTGGTATGCGCCCGATGGAAATGCTATTGATTGGTATGGGGGGGTGTACGTCATTTGATGTTGTTGCCATTCTTAAAAAAGCGCGGCAACCAATCGTGGGCTGTGTCGCCGAAATCGATGCAGCACGTGCGGATGAAATCCCAAAAGTGTTCACTAAAATTCATGTGCACTTTGTGGTAACTGGCGATAATTTGAATGAAGCACAAGTGGAACGCGCGGTGAAATTGTCGGCTGAGAAATATTGCTCAGCTTCAATTATGTTGAGCAAAAGTGTAGAAATTACGCATGACTATGAGATAAGGCCTGCGGCTCAATTACAACAGATGTAAATTGTTGTTTTAGTCGTTACGTTAGTCGTTAGTTGTTCTTGCTAAGTTAAGGCTTAGCGCTATCGAAGCCTTAACTTAACTTTGGCAATAAAATCAATTTAGG
>DAIDAH010000258.1 GCA_027310735.1 Methylotenera sp.
CATATAGCTGATCCTGGAAGACGCCACCAATCGCCGAAGTTGTTAACTCGGGTTGCAGGTGCAAAGGAAAATAAACAAGGTGTTTTGATGTACTTAATAATTGCTTCAGAACTTTTCTATCCACCGCGTATTGGATATTTTGTTTTTTATACGTGGCCTGCCGATTACGATTCGCCAATTTTTGAGCAAAACTTACTGCATTTAATTGCCCAGACTTTATAAACAAATTTAATATTTTTGCCAGCAATAACCCATTTTTTTTAACATTACTAACTATGCGAAAGTAACGCAACGCCAATCCGCCTTTCTGCTGCGCAGCCTGCTGCCGCTCAACGTCCTGCATATATATTACTTTTTGAGTATAGCCTGACTCTAGCACGATATCCCGATTTTCAAAAATTGGTGGGATGGTTTGGAAGCATCCAAAGTCACCAATCGAAGTAGTAAGAAAAAACTGATTAGGGAAAATATTCTGATAACACATAAGAGTTTTAATCTCGAATATTCTCGCAAGTTGATACAGTACGTATTCGGCACCTTCATGCGGTATATTTGAAAAAATGACAAGCTTAATATTTTTGCCACGAAGCAGTTCGTAAAAATAGTAATACGTTAATGCAAACTCATTGGTAAGTTCGTGAAAGTTAGAGAAATTTAACCCTCTCCGGATAATCATTACGCTGTATGTCTGAAAGTGCTTCTGATAGAAATCACCAAATGATTGCACAGCATCGACATTGCATTTAGCAGACGGGATTTTTCCCTGTAGCAAACTCCATATCTCGGCTGAACCTTCCTGATCACTAAACCAATCTGTAACATTTAGTGATGCTCTTAACTCATTTACAATTTCTCGACCATCGCTGCCGCAAAACCCCCAAACTATCGTATTTTCCATTGTCACCTTGTGAATTTAACCTTTAACTGCAAAATTAGTGAAATTGATTACAAGTCTATTATTGCAATCGTGCACGAATTTTTTTCAAATAGTGTTTGATAAATGGCCAAGGAGTCCGTAAGTTGTCCGGCATATATTTAAACTTATCGTACTGCCTGACATCTATTGATTTAGAGGCAAACATCTTTTCCAATACATCCAGCAGCACATCCTTCCCACATGCATCACCACTATGCCCACCTACAGCTTTTCTAAAAAAAACAATCCGCCCGCCTTTGCTTCGATATATATCTAGAAATGGAAGAACCTGCTCGCTATGAACCCCGTGATCATCTTCACAGCTGTGTAAAAACAGTCTAGGAGGAATCACTCCTGTATCGTTTATAAGATTCCAAATCTGTCGTGTATATGGATAGTTATGCGCGGCCTGTGTATCACCATCCGGGCATATCCACGCCACATGCTGTTCACGACCTTGTAGCTTTGCGCAAATATCCAAGTCAATGTGCGGCGCAATTGCAATGATGCCCTGCGCATTATTTTTCAGCCCGAACTTGAGAGCGCCAGTGGCCCCCATTGATGAGCCGATAGTAATTATATTTTTCCAAGCTATATTTTGAGACTCTACAACAATATTAATAATTTCTTGTGTAGCACGCTCAACAAAAAAATCCCCTGCTTTGCCAGTGTAATATGTACCATTTTCTGTTACCCCGAATTGATCACATACAAAAAGAAAATTGTATTTCTTCTCGTCAATAAACATTCTGTAGCGGTGAAAATACCCTTTGTAATATTTTTTATATTCTTTGCGATCGCCCCAGTCACCAAAAAATGCCGTGAAATGAATAACCAGTTTATCGGCTTTATTGTTTATAAATGAATAGTGGAACTCTCTTCCTTCATCATCAACATATGTACTTATTTCTGGGTTCATTTTTTTATTAACTTACTGTAGATACTGCTTGAAAATTACGAGTGCATCCCGCTAAATGTTCCATCTTCAAAATAGGTCAGAACAATTGGTTTGGCATTTGCAGTTGGCAATCCAACTGCCCCTATTGAAAAGAGACCTTGCCGCAAACCTGCCTCAGTCAAGTCCCATTCAACTCTCCTTGCCCCCATCGGAGGAATTACTCCTCGCCTCTCACACACTCTATTAGCCGCATCACCATCCCTAAATAAAAATAGTGTCGATTCAATTGGCCGAGAAGTTGGATTAATTTGAATTGCGACAACTTTCCTGATGCTGCCTGAATCCCAAAGAAAAGCGGACATCCATTCTGCTTTATCAGCGCTGACTGAACTGACAGTAGTTTGGGGATGCACTAAGGCAAATGATTTCTGTGCCTTATCTGAATATAATGCATAAATATGAGAGGTTATTTTGCCTAGATGCTTATCCGAAAAATCCAATGATGATTCTGAACGTATTCTTGCCGTAAACATTCCCATATCAGGTAAGTTATTGCCAAAAACTTCGTGCGGACGCACCTCATATGAACCAAATGGTTTAATTGGTATAGACCGCGTACCCACACAAGATCCATCTGCGCCATAAAGCGCAATATCATAAATGCACGTATACGCTGTTAATGGGGAAAATAGCGACGGAAAGTTAACTAGTGAATATCTAGATTCATACTCTCCGCCCAAATAAACCTGAACAATTGGCGGGCTCACTCTAATATTTCTTGGAAGATTAGCTTCCAACTTTCTCTTTAAAGGGCGTAAAATATTTTTTACGCTCTGTACCAATGCAGTCATTTTACTATCTCCAATATTCTGTACATTGCAGCAGAACAGTGCTGCCCTATTCATATAATCCATTTACTTGCAATATTTACGCACGATTTCATACCGGACGGTTTACTTTATTAATAATGGAATCACTCTGCAAACAAAAATGCTTCTTTTCTCACCCGATTAAAATCGCCATTCATATAGTAGTGCGGAGATAACGAGTGCTCCAACGCCAAAGCGCCTGTTTTCTGATTCTGTACAAAAGTCAAAATCACACATGAAACACTTTCACCCCGTGCCACAACATTAATCATTTGAAGCTGTTCTGTAGGCTCAATAATGCCTGATAACGCACTCTTAACATCGAGCAAGTAAACATCATTTAACTTCAAGTCCAGCTCCAAGGTACGGAGAATACTTCCGTCTTGAGCAAGAAGGTCTATTTTCCACGCGGTCGCTACTACTCTATCAGTATGGCTCTCATCTCCATTTGCAAAACTAATAAATGTATTAACATCTTTGCTTACCCACACCTTGGGTGCGAGTAATAAAATCGGCTTAGCTTTGGCTCCTAATACCGGCAATTGGTCGTAAACCAACGAGGTCGTTCTTGAGTCGCCTTTTTTAGAGTAGATAACCTGATGCTCTTGTGGAAAATACTGATCCCCTTCATCACGTTTGCATTGCGCCACCAACAAAAACTCTCTTTTGTCATCGGCTAGTATCGGGCAATTTTTTTCGGTTATCTCAACATGATCACCCGAGCGAATAGTACAAAAATCAATGGCATCAAATACCACATTACCCTCGTGAAATGCTTTTAGCGATACATGCATGTCCCCATTATTCAACTCGCGCTCACTTAGCGACCCGCTTCTCACAGAGTTTCTCAATAACGCTTTTAAATTCAACCCCGCATGGTTGCATGTATGAAAAATGAATTGTCCAAGCATATTGACTCCCTTCAACTAGTGGTAAATTTTTACTGCAAACCGCCTCAATTTTATGACTCCATCTACGATTACATGCCGTGATTAGCCAATCATATCCAAAC
>DAIDAH010000259.1 GCA_027310735.1 Methylotenera sp.
GCTTTAATGAGTTGCGCCGTCAAGGCTTGGATGTTGAACGTTGGAATATGCTCAATCCTGAAAAAACACAAAAGTTGAGCTATGTTGCTGAATGCATGAAAGACGCACAAGGCCCTACCATTGCATCAACTGACTATATGAAAGCCTATGCTGAGCAAATTTCAGGCTTCGTACCGGGTAAGTTTGTTGCTTTAGGTACTGATGGTTATGGTCGTTCAGATAGCCGTGAAGCATTGCGTAGCTTCTTCGAGGTAGATAGATATTACGTAGTGTTGGCCGCATTGAAAGCATTGGCCGATGAAGGTAAGTTGCCAGCAAGTAAAGCTGCTGAAGCCGTTAAAAAATACAAGTTAGACGCTAATAAGCCTAACCCGACCACAGTTTAAGGAGACGAAAAGATGGCAATTCAAGATGTAGTCGTCCCCGATATCGGCAACTTTGATAGTGTGGATGTGATTGATGTTTTAGTTAAAGCGGGTGATACCGTGACGGCTGAAGACTCATTAATGACGGTTGAGTCTGACAAAGCTTCTATGGATATTCCTTCACCGGTTTCTGGTGTTGTGAAAGAAGTTAAAGTGAAAGTGGGCGATAAAGCTGCACAAGGTACTTTGATTTTAACGATGGATGTTAGCGATGTTGATACTAAGCCTGTAGAAGCAGCTAAGGCTGCGCCAGTGGCAGTACAAGCAGTGGTTGCTACGGTAGCAGTTCCTGAGCCAACAAGACCAGCACCAGAGCCTCCAAAACCAATCGCACCAGCGCATCAACCTGCTCCAGTAGGTGCGAGTGCTATTGTGGCTACAGGTAAACTTTCACATGCAAGCCCATCAATTCGTAAATTTGCACGTGAGTTAGGCGTTAATTTGGCTTTTGTGCAGGCTACAGGGTTAAAAAATCGCATTTTACAGCAGGATGTGCAAGCCTATGTGAAGGGTGAGTTGGCTAAGCCACGTAGCGAGAATATCAATGCGGTTGCTGGCGGCCTTGCTACCTTGCCGATGCCTGTGATTGATTTCAGCCAGTTTGGTGAAATTTCGAATAAACCATTGTCTCGTATCAAAAAGCTTTCTGGTGCTAATTTGCACCGTAACTGGGTAACTGCACCACATGTGACTCAGTTTGATGAAGCTGATATTACCGACTTGGAAGATTTCCGTAAGTCTATGCAGGCGGACGCAGAGAAGCGCGGTGTTAAGCTCACTATGCTGGCATTCCTGATTAAGGCTTCAGTAAATGCGTTGAAAGCATACCCAAATTTCAATGCATCGCTTTCACCAGATGGCGATAGCTTAATTCTGAAAAATTACTTCAATGTAGGTTTTGCCTGCGATACGCCTGATGGCTTGGTTGTGCCTGTGGTGCGCGATGTGCATCAAAAAGATGTGCTAGATATTGCCCGTGATTTGGGTGAGCTTTCAGCCAAGGCACGCGAACGCAAATTGAAAGTAGAGGAGATGCAAGGTGGTTGTTTCACTATCTCTAGTTTGGGTGGTATTGGCGGTACGATGTTCACTCCGATTATCAATTGCCCGGAAGTGGCTATTTTAGGTGTTTCTCGTTCATCAATGCAGCCTGTATATGATGCCAAAACTAAAACCTTTGAGCCGCGTTTGATTCTACCGATGTCACTGTCATATGATCACCGTGTGATTGATGGCGCTGATGGTGCGCGCTTCACCAGTCACATGCGTATGATGTTGTCTGATGTTCGTAGATTGTTACTGTAAGGGTAGAGCATGAGTAATTTAGTTGAAGTTTTAGTCCCTGATATCGGTAATTTTGACAGCGTAGACGTCATTGAGGTGCTGGTGAAAGTGGGTGATATGATCGCCAAAGAAGACTCATTGATTACAGTAGAGTCTGACAAAGCCTCTATGGATATCCCATCATCACAGTCTGGTCTAGTGAAAGAAGTTAAAGTAAAAGTGGGCGATAAAGTCGCAAAGGACACGCTTATTTTATTGATAGAAGCTGAGGCGGCTACAAGCGCTCCAGCTAAGGTTGAAGTGCCTGCCGCAGCAGCGGTTGCGCCAGCACCAACGGCAGCGCCCGTGATTGCCTCTGCACCTGCAGTAGTTGTAGGCGATAGTGACATCAACACGCAAGTGGTGGTGTTGGGTAGTGGTCCTGGTGGCTACACCGCTGCATTCCGTGCTTCAGATTTAGGCAAACAGGTTGTCTTGATTGAGCGCTACACAACGCTTGGTGGTGTGTGTTTGAATGTAGGCTGCATCCCATCTAAAGCATTGCTACACACTGCGAAAGTCATTACTGAAGCTGAAGAGTCTAGCCATCACGGTGTGAGTTTTGGTGCGCCTCAAGTGGATTTAGATCAGTTGCGTAATTGGAAAGCGAATGATGTTGTTGGCAAGCTTACTACTGGATTGTCTGCTATGGCAAAACAACGTGGCGTGACAGTAGTGCAAGGCGTAGGTAAATTCACTAGTCCGAACCAGATTGCAGTGACTGCTGCCGATGGTAAAGTGACAACCGTAGGCTTTGAAAATGCGATTATTGCCGCAGGATCACAAGCCACTAAATTCCCCGGTGTAGAAGCCGATGAACGCATTATGGATTCGACTGGTGCTTTGGCGTTAGCCGATGTGCCTAAACGTATGTTGGTAATTGGCGGCGGGATTATCGGCCTAGAAATGGGTACTGTGTACGATGCGCTGGGTACTAAAGTCAGTGTGGTTGAATTTACTGATGGCTTAATTCAAGGGTGTGATCGTGACTTGGTACGTCCATTGCAGAAGCGTATGGAAAAACGTTTTGAAAGCATTATGCTCAATACCAAGGTTGCAACCATGGTGCCGAAGGCTGACGGTATTCACGTCACATTTGAAGGCGTAAATGGCAATGCGGATGCACCTAAAGGTGTGGAAGTATATGATCGTGTACTGGTTTCTATTGGTCGCCGTCCAAATGGTAAAAATATTGGTGCCGAGAATGCTGGTGTTGCGGTAGATGACTACGGTTTTATTGCCGTAGATAAACAAATGCGTACTAATGTACCGCACATCTTTGCAATTGGCGACATCGTCGGTCAGCCTATGCTGGCGCATAAAGCCACACACGAAGGCAAAGTAGCTGCTGAAGTCATCGCCGGTGAGAAGGTTGAATTTGTTGCATCTGTGATTCCGTCAGTCGCTTATACAGACCCTGAAGTAGCATGGGTAGGCGTGACTGAAACAGAAGCTAAGGCAAAAGGCATTGCGATTGAAAAAGCCTCGTTCCCATGGGCTGCCAGTGGCCGTGCACTATCTATCGCACGTACTGAAGGTTCAACCAAGCTTATCTTTGATAAAGAAACACATCGTGTGATTGGTGCTGGCATTGTTGGTATCAATGCAGGTGAGTTGCTAGCTGAGGCTGTACTTGCTATTGAAATGGGTGCTGATGCACATGATTTAGGTTTGACGATACATGCACATCCAACATTATCAGAAACGGTTTGCTTCGCTGCTGAAATGAAGGAAGGCACGATCACAGACTTGTACATCAAGAAAAGATAGCAATCGCTAATGTCAACTTCTGACTTTCTTGCAAAATTAACCCAGCAATTACCTCAAGACAGGGTCTTTACCGACCCTGTCGATTGCTATGCCTATGCTTATGATAATTCCCGCAATTATCATTCACCTATCG
>DAIDAH010000025.1 GCA_027310735.1 Methylotenera sp.
GAATAAAAATGAACCGTAAACTAGCCACGATCATTGGCATACAAGCATTTCTAATCGTCGTGCTATTTTGGGTATTGGTGTTTTATGGTAAAGATGAATACGAAGCCTCAAGCCAAGAGTCCGAAGATAGTATTGAAGCACCCAACCATGTGAATGCTAAGGCTGGAGTCACTGTAATTTCACTCAGCACCGCAACGCAAGCACAAAGTGAAATTAAAACCACGGCGCTCCAGGCCAATACTCACCAAACAAGCCTAAGCACCTATGGCAATGTGATAGGCATTGATAACTTAACAGAACTTCGCACGCGCTATTTAGCAGCCAAGGCCGAAGCTGACATATTACAAACAAATCTCACACACAGTAAAATTGAATACGATCGTCAATACTCGCTTAACCTCGATGACAAGAATGTTTCCGACAAGACCGTTGCATCCGCACTAGCAACCATCAAAGCCGATGAAGCAAAAGTATTTGCGGCGGAATCCAGCGCTAAAAATATCGCTGACA
The DNA here is from genome assembly GCA_027310735.1 of Methylotenera sp. Taxonomy (GTDB): domain Bacteria; phylum Pseudomonadota; class Gammaproteobacteria; order Burkholderiales; family Methylophilaceae; genus Methylotenera. The sequence goes on from DAIDAH010000025.1 coordinate 511, forward strand.
GTATGCGCCAACTTTGGGGAGAAGCGCTCACCGAGCAAGCTACGCGTCAAAACTCAAGTACACTCCTGCACAACTTGCTTAACTTCAAAGATGCGTTAATACAAATTACGTTACCCTTTGACTCATCAGAACCCAACAAAAACAGCCGCATCACAGTTTCACCTATAGCAGCGCCATCACACACTATTAGTGCTTACTTCATTTCACGCGCACCTCTCAGCAACGCCACTATTCAAGGTAAAACTTATTTTTACCATGCTACATCCGAAGACTTACGCGCAGGCATGCAAGTCAAAATACTAAGCACGTCATCTAAAGGAAGCGTAAATGGCGTCACCATACCGAGTAGTGCAGTGGTTTGGTATGCGGGCAAGCCGTGGGTGTATCAAAAAATAGGGGTCGATCAGTTTAGCCGGTTGCCAATTAATACCGATGTTGAAGTTGAAAATGGCTGGTTCTACCAAGGTAAGCTCAAGCCAAACGACCAAGTTGTGACAAATGGTGCGCAACTATTACTTTCAGAAGAATTTAAATCACAAATCAAAAATGAAAATGAGGACTAAATTGAAAAATTTAGACTTAGTTTCAGTGAAAGCCAATGTAACGAAGCGGTGTTACTCTGGAGCAGAAATAAGGACTCCATTATCATGATGTCGACATTAGTCCGTTTTTCCATCCGCTATAGTGGCGTCATTTTTGGCTTAGCATGCTTAGTTGTGCTATATGGCTTGTATAGCCTCTCGCATAGTAACTTAGATGTATTTCCTGAGTTCTCCCCCACACAGATCATCATTCAGACAGAGTCCCCAGGCTTATCTGCAGAACTTGTAGAAAGCCTAGTTAGCCAGCCAATTGAAACCAGCATTGCGGGAACGGTTGGCATTAAATTTACGCGCTCGCAATCTATCCCGGGGCTATCGATCGTTACGGTAATTTTTAATGAAAATACAAATATTTATCGTGATAGACAAGTTATTGCCGAACGTTTGGCCACACTGAGCAACAAATTACCCCAAGGTATCACACCCAACATCACCCCTCTCACCTCCTCCGCCAGCACGGTGCTAGGTGTAGGTTTAACGTCAAAAACACGCAGCCTCACAGAATTACGCACACTTGTAGATTGGACAATTGTGCCGCACTTGCTCGCCATTCCCGGCGTTGCAGACGTCAATGTATTTGGCGGTAAAGTGCGTCAACTTCAGGTTCAGGTAGATCCTGAAAAAATGATACGTTATGGTGTCTCCCTCACACAAATTGAAGATGCCGTTAAAAAAGCAACTGGGGTGCGTGGCAATGGCTTTATAGAAAACAATAATCAACGCATCGTCATCAACACTGAGGGGCAATCGACAACGCCTGAAAAACTAGCACTGGCCACATTACTACACAAGAACGGCCAAACGATTCGACTAGGAGACATAGGTAAAGTGGTTGCAGGCGCAGCACCTTCTATTAGCGCAGCTGCCATTAATGAGGAAACCGGCGTATATCTATCCGTACAAGGCCAGTTAGGTGCCAATACCTATGAAGTGACTAAAGAAATTGAGCAATCATTACAAGAAATAAAGCCTGCATTACAGGCTGAATCTGTCGAATTACATGAAGGACTATTCAGACCTGCAAACTTTATTGAAGTATCCATTAAAGGGGTACGTACCGACATTTTAATTGGCTCGATTTTAGTCATCAGCGTACTGTTCTTGTTTTTATTCAATGCACGCACTGCATTTATATCAGCCAGCGCAATTCCATTATCTTTACTCACGGCTATTGTTGTCATGAGCTATTTCAATATTGGCATCAATATTATGGTCTTGGGTGGATTAGCCATCGCACTGGGAGAAGTCGTTGACGATGCCATTATTGACACTGAAAACATCTTCCGACGTCTGCGCGAGAATAGATTACTCTCGCAACCGTTACCAACACATCGCGTGGTATTTAACGCCTCGATGGAGGTAAGGGGCTCCGTTGTTTACGCCACCATCATCGTAGCTCTTGTATTTATGCCGCTACTCACATTGGGTGGGGTTGCCGGAAAACTATTCGCCCCACTCGGTATCGCATATATCGCTGCAATCATGGCGTCATTATTGGTCGCCCTCACCCTCACCCCAGCGCTATGCTATTTGCTACTAGGCAATGCCAAGCTTGATGCGGAAGATCCTCCAATGATACGTATCATCAAAAAATGGTACGTGAACGCTCTTTATAAGATAGAAAAAAAATATAAAGTCATCATGAGTATCAGTTTTTTGGTCATTGCTCTTGGCTTAGGGCTATTACCATTATTCAAAAGCCAGTTCATCCCTGCGTTGAATGAAGGCCACTATATTATGCACATGACCGCAGTCCCAGGTACTTCTGAACAGGAATCATTGCGTATCGGCAAAAGAGTATCAGCAACCATTCGTGCAATTAAGGGGGTCAAATCTGTGACGCAATGGGTAGGCCGCGCACAGAATGGTGCAGACACATTCGGCACTCATTACAGTGAATTTGAAATTGAGATTGGCTCTGTTTCAGGCGAAGAGCAACGCCGGATACTCACAAGCATTCGCGAAGAGTTAGCTGGCGAAGAGGTTGACGATGACCATGACGGCAAAGCTGAGCCAGGTTTCGTAGGTGTTAATTTTGCCATTAATACGTTTTTAACAGAACGTATTGAAGAAACCATCTCAGGCTATGCGGCCTCCACAGTCATTAATATTTATGGCAACGACCTTGATGCACTGGATCGTGATGCACAAGCCGTAGCTGGCGTCGTTAGCGGGATAAAAGGTGCCTCCGATGTATTTGTTCAGTCACCATCAGGCACACCTCAGTTAGTCGTCCGTTTACGCCCTGAACGGCTCGCACAATGGGGATTACAACCCACCGATGTGTTAGACAATGTTCGCGCTGCTTACGAAAGCGTACCGATAACGCAAGTCTACCAAGGCAGCCATGTTGTTGGCGTCAGCGTTGTGCTGGATTCGCAGGCAAGAGACGATATTACCGACATGGGCAATTTACCGCTCTTCAATATTGAAGGTAAGTTACTGCACTTACGCGACGTTGCAGACATTGTGCAAGAAAATGGTCGCTCAAAAATACTTCATGCCAGTGCCAAGCGCATTCAAACGGTAACCGCTAATGTTGTTGGTCGCGATATTGATGCATTTACTGACGAACTTAAAAGCAAGATTAAAAATGACGTGAGCTTATCTCAGGGCACCTATCTGGAATTTACTGGCGCAGCTGAAGCCAATGCAAAATCTCGAGAAACACTTATCCTGCAATCCCTATTAGCCGGGGTTGCAGTGTTCTTAATGCTCTACATTGCATTTGGGCATTTACGCAATTTACTACTTACCTTTGTAAACCTGCCATTTGCTTTAATTGGCGGGATACTTGCCGCAATGTTTACTGGCGGTTGGATTTCTCTGGGCTCAATGGTTGGATTTGTGACGTTATTTGGTATCACCCTACGCAACTCCATTATGATGGTGTCGCATTACCAGCACTTGGTCGATAAAGAAAATTGCGTTTGGGGTCTGGAAACCTGTATCCGCGGCGCATCAGAACGATTGCCGTCAATCCTGATGACGGCTTTAGTGACAGCATTAGGCTTGCTCCCGTTAGCCGCTGGCAGCGGTCAACCGGGACGTGAAATTGAAGGACCAATGGCCATCATTATTGTCGGTGGGCTAGTCACCTCCACAATACTCAATTTACTCATCCTGCCCACGATCATGTTGCATTTCGGCAGGTTCAATAAATCTGAACTAAAAGACATGTAAAAAAAGAGACTCTTGGTTAAGAGCCCCTTTTTTACTTACACTAAAACTACTTAACTTCTTGGTGGCCCACCGCGTAAATCATGCCCATCAGCGCTGTAAATTTCTACTTCTACAAAATCACCAGGGCTTAAGCCTTCAGCATCCTCCAAATACACTACGCCATCAATTTCAGGCGCATCAGCCTTGGTGCGGCCAATCGCTTCAATATTACCTTGCACATCCGTTACAATTTCATCGACCAGCACGGTTTGCATACTACCAATTTTAGCGTGTAATTTAGCTGCGCTAATGCGCTCTTGCACTTCCATAAAGCGGCTGAGGCGTTCTTGCTTCACTTCTTCGGGCACTGGGTTTGGCAACTCATTGGCTTTAGCGCCATCAACAGCTGAGTAAGCAAAACAACCTACCCTATCCAGCTGCGCTTCTTCTAAAAAGTCGAGCATCATTTGGAAATCATCCTCGGTTTCGCCAGGAAAGCCAGCAATGAATGTACTACGCACAGTAATATCTGGGCAAATTTCTCGCCAAGCTTTAATGCGCGCCAAGTTATTTTCAGCATGCGCTGGGCGTTTCATGGCTTTAAGAATGCGTGGGCTAGCGTGCTGAAATGGCACGTCCAGATAAGGCAGAATTAAACCATCAGCCATTAATGGGATTACTTCGTCCACATGTGGATAAGGGTAAACGTAATGCAAACGCACCCACACACCAAGCTCACTCAAGCTTTGGCAAAGCTCCGTCATACGCGTTTTAACTGGGCGACCATTCCAAAAACCTGAGCGGTATTTTACATCCACACCGTATGCTGAAGTGTCTTGCGAAATCACCAGAATTTCAGAAACACCTGCATTGACCAGATTCTCGGCTTCATTCATCACGTCGCCAATCGGGCGACTCACCAAATCGCCACGCAAACTTGGAATAATGCAGAAACTGCAGCGATGATTACAGCCTTCCGAAATCTTAAGATACGCATAATGACTAGGCGTCAGGCGAATACCTTGTGCAGGCACTAAGTCAACAAATGGTTCGTGCATTTTTGGCAAGTTAGCGTGCACTGCGGTCATCACCTCCTCTAACGCATGTGGCCCTGTAACCGCCAATACGCTTGGGTGTGCGGCTTCAACCACACCTTTTTTTGCGCCTAAACAGCCAGTCACAATCACCTTGCCGTTTTTATTGATCGCTTCACCAATCGCATCCAGCGACTCCTCTACGGCGCTATCAATAAAGCCACAAGTATTCACCACCACCAAATCGGCTTCTTCATAGCTCCCGGAAATTTCATAGCCTTCAGCACGTAATTGGGTCAGAATGCGTTCTGCATCTGATCCTGCTTTAGGGCAGCCCAAAGAAACAAAACCCACTTTTGGCGGAGTGTTTTTAGTTGTGGTATTAGTTGTCATAAAAAACCTAAAATCTTAAAAAAACTTAAAAAAGAATATGTATATTATTGCAATTGCCTGGCTGTATGTTGTGACCTTAATGGCCGCAACCGAAAAAACGATAGTGGCAGGCTTACTGACGTTTATATTTTATGGCTTACTGCCTTGTGCTCTTTTACTGTGGATACTGGGTGCAAAACATCGTAAATTTAAAAAAGCCGCTCAACACAGCAAGAGCGGTCTAACCGAGGACAGTATGCGCAACCCAGATAGTGCAAACACCAAGGCCAATGAGTAACACCTGACTAATCGTAGCCTTTAATTCTGTGCGTTTATGCAAGCCAGGAATTAAGTCTGCCACTGCCACATATAGCAAGCTGGAAGCTGCCAGAGCCAACACAACCGGTATCCAGCTTTGGACATATTGCAGCGCATAAAATGCCATTAAACCACCAATTAATGTGGCTAAACTTGAAACCAGATTAAAAATTAACGCTCTTTTTTTACTATAGCCTGAATGTAACAGAATCAGAAAATCACCCACTTCTTGTGGAATTTCATGCGCAATAATCGCCAGTGCAGTCACAATGCCCAGCTTGATATCCGCGGTAAAAGCGGCAGCGATTAAAATACCATCGATAAAATTATGAAAGGTGTCACCTATCATAATCATCAAACCACTTCGACCTCCATCATGCTCATGTACATGGCTGTGTCCGGTGCCAAGTAATATGGAGGGGTGCTGCGCATTACTTGCCAACTTATATTTAGTATTACCGTCAGAATTCTCTTGCTTAGCAGGCACTTGTGCACAATCTGCCTCACTATGCATGGCATGCACTTCACAATGATCGCCGTGGCAATGGCGCCATATCACCAATTTTTCCAATACAAAAAATAATAGCAAGCCGAGTAACAATGTGGCCGAAACCGTTTCCACACTGCCAGAAATACTAAAGGCATGCGGCAAAATCTCTAAAAAAACAGCACCAAGCATGGCACCGATGGCATAGCTCACGAGCATAGGCACCCACGCCGTACGCACATTCAGTGCAAACAATGCCGCCAAGGAAACGCTCAATACGCCACCTAACAGGCTAGACAATATGATCCAAGCAGGTACAGACATCGTGAAATTAGCAAAACCTAACATAAATTATTCAAATATTGCATTAATTGGGTCGAATCAAACTAAAATGAGGTGTGCATTATAAACGAGCTAACACATTGATGCGCTTAATACATTATTAAAAGCTATCGCAAAATACTTGCAATTACCATCACGCATATAAAACATGAACACATCTGCTGAAAAATCTCAAACCCTTGGCAGCGCAGGACGCATGCCGGCCCTATTTCTTGGTCACGGCAACCCAATGAACGCAATTACAGAGAATCCCTACCGTGACGCGTGGCTTGCGTTGGGAAAAACACTGCCGCGCCCTAAAGCCATTTTATGCATCTCTGCACACTGGCAAACCAACGGCACACAGCTATGCGTAGCGGAGCATCCTGAAACAATTCATGACTTTGGTGGATTCCCGCCACAATTATTTGCACAGCAATACCCTGCACCAGGTGCGCCTCAGTACGCAGAAAGCATCTGCAACTTATTACCTACCGGCACTATTACGCCTACACTGAACTGGGGCTTAGATCATGGTGCATGGACGATATTACAATCCCTGTTCCCTGCCGCTGATATACCTGTATTGCAACTAAGCCTAGATACAAAACTGGATTTTGCAGCCCACTTTACATTAGCCACTCAGCTCGCAAGCCTACGCGAACAGGGAATCATGATAATTGGTAGCGGTAATATTGTGCACAACTTGTCACAGCTCAATTTTCAAGGTGGTACTTATGACTGGGCTGTGACTTTTGACAACTATATTAAAGTAGCTCTGGAAACGAATGACGATGAGGCTTTAATAGAGATTGTGCGTGCCGGAGATTCATCCAAACTATCTGTACCCACCATCGAGCATTATTTACCGTTGCTATATATTGCAGCAGTACGACACGCTTCAGACCAGATGCGCTTCTTTAATGAAACCTTTGATTTAGGCGCACTGAGCATGCGCAGTGTTATTTATCACTAGCAAAGCTTACTTAATCAGTAAGCCAGATCAAGCTGGCCATACGCCCAGTAACATTGTCACGTCTGAATGAGAAAAAGCGCTCTTCATCGGTATAAGTGCAAAAATCCTCATTCACGCCACCACCATAAATGTGCGTAACTCCGACTCTGTTCAAGCGCTGCTTGGCAATTAAATAGATATCGCATAACCATTTATCATTTAGTTGAGGCTCAAGTGGATTAACAATGGGTTTGAATGCTAATGCAGCTTGCGCATCAATTTTGATAAATTGATCACGCACCTCACTACCCACCTCAAATGCCGTTGGGCCAATGGCGGGGCCTAGCCAGGCCAAGACTTCACTGTTATCTGCAGCCATTTTATTCACAGCAGCTTCAATGACGCCATCACACAATCCGCGCCAGCCTGCATGTACCGCAGCCACGACTGTGCCAGCGATATCGCACAACAATACAGGCAAACAGTCGGCGGTCATGGTGACACATACGACATTATGCTTGCTAGTAAAAGAAGCATCGGCGTTTTGCAGGCAACTGCTAGTCGCAGCATCAATCACGTCAACGCCATGCACTTGATTTACCCAGACTGGCTCGCTAGGTAGGTAAGGATTTAATAATTGCCGATTTTTAGCCACAGTGATCGGATCATCATTCACATGTGCGCCTAAATTCAAGCTTGCATAAGGTGCTTGGCTATAACCACCAGTGCGTGTAGTTTGCAGCGCTTTAACGTTTGCAGGCGCAGGCCAGTTTGGCGTAATAAAGCTTGGTGTAATAAAGCCAAGTTCACCCATAGTAACTACTCCTCTTCGTCTAACTCCAAGTCACCATCATCAGCGTCAAGATCATCATCTTCGAAGTCGTCATCCTCATCTTCATAATCCTCATCTGATAGATAGGGCTCCATGCTCAACTCAAACTCTTCTTCGTCATCATCACGCACATCTTCGTGGCGCATGGCTTCCAGCAAAGCTTTCATGTCGTCAGCCAGTTCGATTTGCCACTCCATAAACTCATTGGTGGCTGGGTGCAGCAAACCTAACTTAATAGCATGCAAAGCTTGGCGACTAAATTGGCTGACCTCATCACGCAACGTTTGTGTCATGGCGCGAATTGGCACAATGCCTCGATAGCCATAAACTGGATCACCCACTAAAGGTGCCTTTAAATGCTGCATGTGCACCCGAATCTGATGCGTACGACCAGTCTCTAAATTGCAGCGCATATAGGTTTGCACTGAGAATCTTTCCAATACTTCATAACGCGTAATTGCTGGCTTACCCATACGATTAATAGCCATTTTGGTGCGTGAACGCGGATCACGTCCAAGAGGCTGGTCAACAACACCGTTACGCCAGATTTGCCCCCAAACAATTGCACGGTACTCACGCTTTACTGTGCGCGCTTGCAGTTGGCGCACTAAATTAGTTTGCGCCGCTAGATTTTTAGCGACCACCAGCAAACCGCTGGTATCTTTATCTAAACGATGCACGATTCCCGCACGCGGCACGTCCTTTAAACTTGGCGCATGAAACAGCAATGCATTTAACAAGGTACCGCTCCAGTTACCGGCCGCAGGATGAACCACCATACCGGCAGGTTTGTTAACAACCAGAATATCCTCGTCTTCATATACAATGTCCAACGGAATGTCTTCGGCGGTAAATGCATAGGTTTCTGGTTTAACCTGTACATTAACAATAACCTGCTCGCCACCCCACACTTTGGTCTTAGAGGTACTGGGCAGCTTATCAACGGTAACCAAGCCCGACTTTATCCAAGCTTGTAGACGTGAGCGTGAGTGATCTGGCAACATACGTTGCAATGCAACATCTAAACGCAAGCCGCCCAAGTCGTGCGGAATAGTAAGTGTAAGTGTATTGCTAAGAGATTGTTGAGTAGCGTCTGTCATCGGTTATAATTATCTTAATTCTTAAGTAGGTTTCGGCATGAAGTATATCTTAATTTTAATGTTTGCCCTGTTACTCAATGCTTGTGCAATTTTTGGTAACCCTACCGAGTTCGACGACACGAAAGGTTGGACTGCTGAACGCATCTACCAAGAAGGTGAGGCAAAAATGCGCGATAGAGACTACGAGAAAGCTATCGTTTACTTTGGAAAACTAGAGTCACGCTACCCGCATGGACGCTTTGCGACTCAAGCCCAGCTTGAAATCGCTTACGCGCAATATAAAAAACAAGACCCCGTTTTATGCGTAGCAGCAGCTGACCGTTTTATTAAACTACATCCTAATCATCCTAATGTTGACTATGCCTACTACTTAAAAGGCTTGGCTGTTTTTAATGAACGCGGCATTATTGAAAAACTCACCAAACAACAAATCAGTGATAGAGACCCCCGCTCATTAAGCGACTCTTTCGCCACGTTCAAAGAACTGGTGACGCGCTACCCTAACAGCAAATACGTAAAAGACGCGACACAACGTATGGTATATCTGGCTGACAGCTTGGCAGAACATGAGCTGGATGTCGCGCGCTACTACATGAAGCGTCAAGCCTATGTTGCCGCCATCAACCGCACAAAATATGTCATTGAGTATTACCCTCAAACACCAGCCGTCGAAGAGGCCTTAGTGATTATGATTAGTGCTTACGACCTCATGGGTTTAGATGACCTTAAAGCGGATACTCTGCGCATTTTGCAAACCAACTACCCGAATAGCGCGATGCTTGGTAAAGGCATCCCTGATGACAAGCGCGTATGGTGGAAGTTCTGGGAAAGCTTATATTAAGCAGTTAAGCAGGGTGCGATGCATCGCACCCTGACAAACTTACCCCATACAGGCTCGAAGTGAGCCTTATCGAATGAATAGCCTACTCGGCCACTTCACCCACATATCAAAGCCTAATATCAGTCCAGTATGTACTGGATTATTGAAACCGTAACGCCTCAATCGGATTCAGACGTGCAGCTTTTCTGGCAGGATAATAGCCAAAGAATATACCAACCCCTGCCGCAACTGCAAACGCAATCATCACAGAGTTCCCTGAAATCACTACCGCAGTTTGTGCCAGCTTATTCACTAACATGGCGCCAGAAATACCTAAAAATAAACCAATTAAGCAACCGATAATTGAAATCACAATCGCTTCGAGCAAAAACTGCAAAAGAATATCGCGCTCACGCGCACCAATCGCCATGCGGATACCTATTTCGCGAGTGCGCTCAGTAACAGACACCAACATAATATTCATGATGCCGATACCGCCAACCAGTAGTGAAACTGATGCAATAGCGCCAAGCAATAGTGACATGGTACGCGTAGTTTCGGCCGCAGAGTTGGCAACTGCCGTCAGGTTGCGCACAAAGAAATCGCTATCAGCACCCTCACGGATGTTATGGCGCTGTTTTAATAAGCCATTAATGTTTTGCTCCACCATCGGCATGATTTCTGGCGTCGTCGCCTGCACCATAATTTGGCGCACACTACCTGCAAACTGATTACCAAGAATCTTACGTTGCGCAGTGGTTAAAGGAATAATGATGGTGTCATCCTGATCACGGCCATCTAGACTTTGACCTTTACTCTTCAATACACCCAAAATCACAAATGGGTTTTGTTTGATGCGTATAGTTTTTCCAATCGGGTCCACATCACCAAATATGTTTTCCACAACCGTACTACCTACCAAAGCAACGCGCGTAGCTGAACGCATGTCAGACTCTGAAAACACATAACCATCCGCTAAATCCCATACCCGGATATCAAGATAACTAGGCGTAGTGCCAATAATACTGGTACTCCAATTATTGCCGCCAAAAACTACTTGTGCATTACCCATGCTGACGGGGGCAACATTACTGACGCCATCTAACTCGCTAATTGCATCTGCATCTTTTACGGTCAATGAACTGACATTACCACTACCCGATCTGGCACCTCCAGCAGTGAAAGAGCCAGAAAGTATAATAAACAGATTACTACCCATCGCATTAATTGAGGCCTTAACAGACTCTTGCGCACCCTGCCCAATCGCCATCATCAGCACCACAGAGCCTACGCCAATCACCATGCCGAGCATGGTAAGAAACGTACGTAAGCGGTTCGCCCCCATGGCGCGCCAAGCCTCACCAAGCATAGCCAAGAACATTAAGCTATCTCCTTAGTTTCGCTGGCATTTACAATAGGGCTACTGCGTTCATCATGCACAATTCTGCCATCCAAAAAACGTATCTGGCGACTAGCATGTGCCGCAATATCCGATTCATGAGTCACCAAAATAATACTGATGCCATCTGCATTCAACGCCATAAAAAGCGCCATAATCTCTTCACTGGTTTTACTATCAAGATTACCAGTCGGCTCATCTGCCAGTATTAATCTCGGGTTATTCACCAAAGCGCGGGCAATAGCAACGCGCTGTTGCTGACCACCGGAAATTTGATTGGGCATGGAGTTGAGATATTGACCCAAGCCAACTTTCTCAAGCAAGACTTTAGCGCGAGCTTGGCGCTCATCTCTGCTTACACCTGAATACACCAAAGGCAATGCCACGTTATCCAGCAAACTGACACGCGAGAGCAAATTAAAGCCTTGAAATACAAAACCTAAAGTTTGATTACGAATTTTGGCAAGGGTATTACCATCAAGCGCAGAAACCTGATGTCCATCAAGCATATATTCGCCACGCGTTGGTTTATCCAGACAGCCCAGTATATTCATAAAAGTTGACTTACCTGAACCTGAAGGCCCCATAATCGCAACAAAATCGCCCGTATCCATACTAAAATCGACCTGCTTAAGCACGGCAATTGCGCCCGCAGCAGTCTGGTAATCTTTGTACAAATCACGTACTTGAACGACGTTTTTTGTCATTAAAACATCCTGAAACGCATGCTACTAGTCGAGTGCACCACCTCGCCATCAGCTTGATTCTCGCCTATGACCACCTTGTCATTCACTTTAAGATCGGCACTGGTAATCTCGGTAAAGCGTCCATCTGAAATACCAACACTGACGCGTATCGGCGATGGTTTTCCATCTTTAATCACATAGATCTTGCCGATTGCCGTATCTTCTTGACCAGATTTTCTCTTACCGCCACGTTGCCCATCTCCACGCGGCGTTTTGCCAGCTTGGCTTTCATCTTGTTTAGGCTTAAAGCGAAGTGCAGCATTCGGTGCCAGCAATACGTTATCGTGCTTGGCAACCATAATATTCACGTAGGCTGTCATACCAGGCAGTAAAATTTGCTCAGGATTATCGACAGAGATCACCACATCATAAGTCACGACATTGGAAGTGACTGTAGGATTAAGACGCAACTGTTTTACCGTGCCTTCAAAGTTACGATTTGCATAAGCATCAACACTAAACTTGGCTTTTTGCCCAACTTTAATCTTGCCAATATCCGCCTCGGCAAAACTAGAATCAATCTGCATCTTGGATAAGTCTTGTGCGATTTTGATGAGTGTAGGCGTTTGAAAGCTAGCCGCCACCGTTTGACCCACATCCACTACGCGATCCACCACCACTCCAGAAACTGGAGAACGAATCACAGAATAACTTTGGTTGGTTTTATCTCGACGTAACTGTCCACGTGCCGTGTCCAACTGGGCACGGGCAGACTTTAATGCTTGAACTGCTTGATCCAATTCTTGTTTTGAAACATATTCCTGCGCGAATAATGTCCGCATGCGTGCTTCGTTGGCTTGCGCCAATTCCACCGAGGCTTGCATATTGCGCACAGCACCTTCTGATTGTGCGATTTGCGCAGTAAATAAGGCATCGTCCAGCGTTAATAATATTTGGCCTTTTTCAACGTGGTCATTAAAGTCAACGTACAGCTTGCTTACACGACCGGACACTTGCGCGCCGACACTAATCAAAGTCACAGGATTAAGTGTGCCATTGGCTGAAACAGTTTGCGCAACATTCCCTTGCGTGATTTCTTGCAAGCGATAAAGTTGGTCTGGCTGTAAGGTAGTACGCTGCTTATAGATGTAAAAAATACCGCCGACTAAACCGAGCAATACGATTGCAATCAATATTTTTTTAACAATGCCGCTCATGGCTGCCTTTCTAAAGGTTGTGGTTACAAATCAATTCAAGTAAATTTTAATCAATTCAAACCAATTGGTTGATTTCCGCCTGTTGGCAACGTTTGAATCATTGCGTTATCAAGGCCACCGATAGATTGCGCAAGGGTTGCACGGGCAATGTTCCAATTGAGACTCGCCTGAATCTGTTGCTGACGGGCGCTAGCCAGCGCACTCTGTGCAGTTAGCGTATCCAGTATATTACCAACGCCGGCCTTGTATCGTCCCAGTGCCACGCGGGACGACTCTTCTGCACTACTTAGCAACACAGCCGTAGCACGTATCGATTCATTTGCGGTACGCAAGTTCTGATAAGCACGCCAGACATCCAATGAAATCTGTAAACGCAATTGATCGCGTTGCGCTGATTTAGCTTCAGCAAAAGCCTCTGCCGAGCGAATTTTATACGTTGGACCATACCCACTGAATAATGGAATCGAAACTGTTATACCAAGTGCAGAGTTATTTGTAGAAGTCAGGTTACTACCATCTTGAAAACTATTCGACACCGCCACTGAAACCGTAGGCTTAGCTGCAGCGCGACTTGCTGCGATGCTGGCTTCAGCCGCCTTGACTTGCGCCTCACTCGCCATTAAATCTGGCCTACGTACACGCGCTTGTTCAATCAAAGCATTGATATCTGCATCTACATTCTGCGCAAGTTGACTTTGCTGCAATTGCGTAATTGCAATAGGCGTGAGCTTAATAGCCTGATTCGCAGCCAAACCCATCACATTGGCTAGCGCGCCATAAGCATTTTTGAGCGTACCTTCAATCGTAATTCTACTTAAGGTGTTTTGTGCCAACAAAGTCTGCGCCTGTAATTTATCAGCAGGTGTTGATACACCAGCTTGATAACGTGCCTGTGCAGCCTTGTAGCTTTCTTCACTGGCATGCTCTGACTCTATTGCGGCACTTAGCGCAGCAATAGCTGCCTGTACTTGGTAGTAGGATTGCGTGGCATTAAGCAGCAAGCTTTGCACAACCGTACTCTGCGTTGCACTGGCGGCTTGCAATAACTGGCGTGCATTTTCCAGATTTGCATCCCGATTACCAAAATCATACAAAAGATAACTGGCAACAATATTGTTGCTGAGATTGTTATACGGGTTTTTGCGAACTGTAGACTCAGGATTCGCCCAATTCAAATTGGCCGAAACATTATCATTCACTACAGGAAAATAAGCAGACTTAGCAACACCCAATTGCGCCGCCTGCACTCTTGCATTGGCATACGCTTCACGTGTTTGAGGATTGTTACATAATGCAGTTTCAACAACATCAGCTAATGTCAGTGCATTATTAACATTGGCAACAGCACAGGCCGAATCCGCCAAATATCCTTCAGGAATAGCGGGAGGAGAATATGCTTCAGTCTTTAACGGATCATTAGTGCTATACCAAATTGAATCTGCAGCGAATACCAGACTTGATTGCAACAAAACCATACTACCCAACAATAATCCTGAAAGATTAATTTTGAGACGTTTAAACAAGGTTTTTATTGGTATATTCATATAGCTCCGAATTCTAGGACAGATTACCACTGTGCTTAGTTCGAGAGCTTAGTTCAGAAGCTTTTGTACAAGTGACAATCGCACCAATTATACATAGTTAGAACTTTAAATATAGCAGTCAATTATCAACAGTTAATCGACTGTTATTTATTAACCTACTTAACCAATACTTAAGTATCGGGGACATCATTGCTTTAACACAATGTACCCTTATCCAACTTATTTGCCAGACCACTTACTTTGCTCATACTCATGAGTATGCTCACAGCCATGATGTGTAAAGCTGGACTCGATTTGAATTGTAGGGTGCACGATTTCAAATCGATGATGCAACTCCTCTGCAACATCATCAAGAAACGCATCTCCCAATGCGCCATCAGGCATCACTAGGTGCGCGGTCAAGGCAACCTGCGAAGTACCCATAGCCCAAATGTGTAAATCATGCACACTTTCAACACCTGGTAATGACTCCAGAAAGCTGGCTACAGCAGGCAAATCGATCTCTTTGGGAACACCATCGAACAACAGATGCAACGATTCATGAAACAAGCCCCACGTGCCAAGAACAATCACAACTGCAATCAGCAAACTGGCGACAGGGTCTAGCCAATTCCAACCAAACCACAGTGCGAGCCCACCTGCGACGACTACTCCAGCTGAGACCAAGGCATCAGCGGCCATATGCAGAAAGGCACCGCGAATATTGAGGTCATCTTTACTTCCATGCATAAATAGCAATGCCGTCGCACTATTCACCAATATGCCGACGCCTGCGACAGCCATTATGGTGATTCCACTTGCTGGCTCAGGCGCACTTAATCGCCCAATTGCCTCCCAGATTAAAGACCCCATCGCAACAAGCAATATTAAGGCATTGGCAAATGCAGCCAGAATAGTGGCTCGCTTCCAGCCATAAGTATGCCGCACATCTGGGCGCAATCTACCAGCCAATACGCCGCCCCAAGCCAGAATTAGTCCAACGACATCAGAAAGATTATGGCCTGCATCCGCCAGCAATGCCAGAGAATTTGCTTTCCAGCCATAAAACGCTTCAATGGCAACAAACGCCACATTAAGCGCAATACCGATAGCAAATGCGCGGCTAAAATCTTTGGGAGCATGTGCATGAATGTGCCCATGTGCATGACTGTGTTCAATGCTCATTAATAAGCCCTAGTTAACAAACTATAGTTAAATATCATCAGTTAAATAAACCAGCTTTCAACTTTGCTTTTAGCTGGAATACCGCCAGCATGTACCACCTGACCATCAATGACTACCGCTGGGGTCGACATAATGTTGTAAGTCATGATTTTTTGAATGTCTTCGACTTTTTCCAACGCAATCTCTACCCCTTTAGCGCTGGCAACTTCTTCTACAAGCTTAACTGTAGCTTTGCAATTTGCACAACCCGCACCTAACACTTTAATGTCTTTCATAACTTACTCCTTATAAAACCGCATTAAATACATAGCCAATCAGAATAATCCCAACAGCGACAATACCCATAAAAGTAGCTATCAGCCTAGGTTTGAGCACTTTGCGTAAAATTACCATTTCCGGCAATGATAACGCAATAACGCTCATCATGAAGGCAAGCACTGTACCCAGTGCTGCACCTTTTGCCAGTAGCGCTTCGACAATAGGAATGATGCCTGCGGCATTGGTGTACATCGGCACTCCGATAAGCACAGATGCTGGCACTGCCCACCAGACATCTTTACCCATAAAACTGGCCATGAAGTCTTGAGGCACATAACCATGAATGCCTGCACCAATGGCAATACCCGCCAGAATATAAGGCCAGACCTTGCCAACAATTTCATGTACTGACGAGAATCCAGCCTGAAGGCGGTCGGAAAAAGTCAGGCCACCTGCATCAAAGCCAGCATCCACTTTAGGCATATTGCGCACCCAGTCTTCTAAATGCTCTTCCATCTTGAGTCGACCAATCACCCAACCGGAGAGTATCGCAATGGTTAAACCCATAGTTAGATATAAACCAGCCACTTTCCAGCCGAACATCGCAAACAGCAATGTCAGCGCAACTTCGTTAACCATCGGCGCTGAAATAAGAAATGAAAAGGTCACGCCCAGCGGCACGCCTGCCTGCACAAAACCAATGAACAATGGTACTGCCGAACAAGAGCAAAATGGCGTGACAATACCTAAACTGGCCGCCATACAATTGGCAACACCTTCACGTCGACCAGCTAGCAATGCACGGGTACGTTCAGGTGTAAAATAGGAGTTAACCATACCCATGACCATCACAACTGCCGTCAAGAGCATCAGCACTTTAGGTGTATCGTAAAAGAAAAACTGTAGCGCACTACCGAGTCGGCTTTCACGGGCTATGGGCAATAGCTGAAC
>DAIDAH010000260.1 GCA_027310735.1 Methylotenera sp.
TCTTAATGTTATTTATTGTTGGTCATCTTGCGTGGGAATCCAAAGCCGGAAAGTTTGGTACTTTTGCTTTATTCCTCGGACTTGCTTTTGGTATGGTCGGCTACGTGGCTAAATCAGTCATTAAATATAAGCTTGGCATTTAGTTACTAAGCTTATCGCATGACGCTAGCGGTAAGGCTTAGTCTAAAACCAGCTTTACCGCATCCAGACGCGCTTCAAATACTGCGGCCTTAATTTTCAACGGTTCTGTATACGCGCTAGCCACAGCACCCGCATCTACAGACATTGCGGCATCCAGCACTTTGAGCATCAAGTCTGCTGCGGGTGTCGCACAGTTTTCAAAGCCCGTTCTACCTCTAGAATCTGACTCGCAAGCCAAGAGAAAATCCCTAAATCTTGCGGGTTGTCTTATTGCATCCAACTCGACTAAAAAGCCAAGTAAAGTACTAGGTCGCATTTGCAAGGTTTGGTGTAGCTTGCCATGAAACTTTGCAACCAGTTGTGCCAACTCTTTGCAGTCATTAGGCACTCTTAGCCGCTTGCAGACCTCTTTAACCAGACTGAAACTTCGCTCTTCGTGCCCGATATGACGTGGCAAAACATCTGCAGGCGTTAGCCCCTTACCGAGATCATGCAGCAACGCTGCAAAGCGTACGGATAAGGAATAGTTGTGGCTAGCGGCGTAATCAATCACCAGCATAATATGCACGCCCGTATCGACTTCCGGATGATGTTGTGCAGACTGCGGTACACCCCAAAGACGATCCAACTCGGGCAATATTTTTTGTAGCGCACCACAAGCACGCAGAGCATCGAACATGCGCGAGGGCTTCGCTTCCATCAGACCTTTTGCCAGTTCTTGCCAGACCCGTTCTGCCACTAGTGCGTCAACTTCACCATCCTCAACCATATTTTGCATTAGCGTAATGGTTTCGGGTGCAATGCTAAATTCAGAGAGGCGTGCTGCAAAGCG
Organism: Methylotenera sp.; assembly: GCA_027310735.1. Taxonomy (GTDB): domain Bacteria; phylum Pseudomonadota; class Gammaproteobacteria; order Burkholderiales; family Methylophilaceae; genus Methylotenera. The sequence continues at coordinate 974 of DAIDAH010000260.1, forward strand.
CGCAGCCCTAAGAATGCGCACTGGGTCTTCTGCAAAAGCATCGCTGACATGACGCAATGTTTTGGATTGAATATCGCGCAGCCCGTTAAAAGGGTCAATTAGCTTTCCACTCTCAAGCGCTGATGCGCCATCCAGCTCTTTGGCAATGGCATTAATCGTTAAATCACGGCGCGCTAAATCTTCTTCCAGTGTCACGTCTGGCGAAGCATGCACAGTAAAGCCTTTATAGCCTTTGGCTGTTTTACGTTCGGTACGCGCTAAGGCATACTCATCATGCGTTTTAGGGTGTAAAAATACGGGAAAGTCTTTACCCACCGGCCGAAAACCAGCCGCGACCATCTCTTCTGGCGTACTGCCAACGACGACAAAATCTTTATCCTGCACAGGGAAACCCAGCAGTTCATCACGCACTGCCCCACCAACGAGATAAGTTTTCATCCGCATTGAATCGCTTATTATCTAGCAGCAAACTTCCGGAAACGGTCATAAGCACCGCGCGCTGTTTTATCAGTCAAGTATTCAGGCATTACAGCCTCTAAGGGAGTTGGTATAACACCGAATATCGCTGGAAAAGAGTTAGCACTAATGCTATCCACTTCCATAGACCGCACATTGTCACGTGACATTAATTTAATTGGCAGCAACTCCATCATAAATGCCTGTGCATATGAAAGTGCATCGCCAAGGCCAACAATCGGTCGCTGTTGACCGATTGTACGCATGATAACTTTGACTAGTTTGCGGAACGTATAGACTTTAGGCCCAGCCAACTCATACGTTTGACCATAAGTATCTATATTACTCAAACAATTCACAAAGCAACTTGCAACATCTTCAACCCACACCGGTTGAAATTTTGCGTTCGGCTTGGCAAGTAAGACCACGGGTAAGTATCTAACTAGGGTAGCAAATAAGTTGGTAAAGCTATCAGCTTCACCAAAGATAATAGAAGGTCTAAATATCGTGATATTCAGCTTATCTTGCAACGCTCTCAGCGCAGCTTCACCCGCAGCCTTAGAGCGTAGATATTGACTTGGCGCGCGCTCATCTGCCTGCAAACTACTCATGTGCACCAAGCGCTTAATACCCAAATCCACACAGATTTTTGCTAATTGCGCAGGCAAGTCATGATGCGCCGCGTTAAAACTTAAGCGACGGCTTTGATGCAAAATTCCGATTAAGTTAATCACAGCATCCGCGCCTTTTAAAGCAGAGCTCAAGGCTTGAGAATCAAACACATTACACTCAACAACAGTCACTTTAGGCAACAAACACAAGTGCTTGGCTGAGTCTCTGCGCCGCGTTAACACTTTGACCGAGTAGCCTGCCGCATCCAGTTTGGCGACAATAGCACTCCCCACAAAGCCAGAACCACCTAATACACAAACCTCTTTTAACTGCATGTTAACCCTCTAGTTAATGATTTTAATAGTGACTACTCAGCATCTGTTGTTACCTCATCCGGCTTACCACTACCGGGAATGACGCCCAAACGCGACTTCAGTGTTTGTATAGGCATCCCTAAGCGCGATGCATAAAAGTGTGCATTCGCCATTACCTTTTGGACATAATTTCTGGTTTCACTATATGGAATTGTTTCCATATAAATGGCGGCCTCTAACGGCTCGCTTGCCATCCATCGTTTTGCGCGGCTAGGCCCTGCATTATAGGCGGCTGTCGCCATTACAGCCTGACCATTCATCAAATCTAAAGCATGCCGCATATAGTGAGTGCCAATCTCAATATTGGTACTTACCGTATGTATCATCTCTTGGTTATAGTGCTCCATACCTAGTTGCTTTGCGACCCATTTTGCAGTCGCAGGCATTAATTGCATCAGGCCTGACGCACCAACACCTGACTTTGCATAATGCATAAAACGACTTTCCTGACGCGTTAATCCGTACACCCATGCCTCATCTATATTCTCAATATTAGCAGAACTTCGCATTAAATCCCGATAAGGCGTCGGATAGCGTAAATTGAAGTTATGTATTTTCTTGGTGCTATCTGCAGTATTAATTGCAACGTCATACCACTGTTGCCGCATTGCATACTCTGCGGCAGCAAGTAGCTGTTTATCGTCAAAATTACGGATTGCCCACGCCCATTCAGACTTAGCTTCCCAACGCATGTCTAAACGTTGGAGTTCCAGCGCTCGCTTGATAGAAGGCTGACTGGCAATGGCACTCACTTCCGCATCAGTCACCTTGTAATCTTCATCTGGATTGCTCATCAAACTCTCCACCTCATCGGCGGCTAGCCAGCCATAAAAGTGGCGCTCTTTAGAAAGCTGACTAAATATTACATTCGCCTCAAACTGATGTCCCTGTTCTTTTAAAGCACGCGCCTTCCAGTAGCGCCATACGCCCTCTTCTAATTGCTTAGGCTGCAAAGCCGCTATTCCACTTAATACTGCCGCCCAATCTTGAATACGCAATGCTGCACGTACCCGCCAAGCTAACTGGTCCTTATCTAAATGGGTTTTATCTGCCAAGGCATAAAAACTAAGCGCATCGGGGTGATGCTTTTGCGCTGCATGGTAAGCTATACGCCCCCAGCCAAAAGCACGGTCATCAGCATCAAACAAAGTCTGCGCTTTTTTATAAGTAATGATTGCCGCATCTAAATCAGTACGTGCCAAACGATCTACTGCATAAAGCCCTAGCTC
>DAIDAH010000261.1 GCA_027310735.1 Methylotenera sp.
TGCCGAGCATGATGACATGATGGTTGCCGTATTTAATTCAGCGCACATTAGTCCTCGCGTAAAGCAGTTTCATCATGCCGATGGTGATGACTGGCACGCCAATGATGCTGAGACATCACTCATGCTGGCGACCGCACCTCACATGGTGCGTAGCGAGTTACTCCCCGCCGCAGATGATCCTGACCGCACTGAAGGCTTGGTCTTTTCGCATCCAGTGAATCGCACCAGCACCAATGGCGTCACTGGCATGCCCAGTATTTCAAGCGCAGAAAAAGGGCAAGAATGGTTTCAATGGATGGTCGAAGACCTAAGCGAATTAATTCATAAAGGTTTGCAAGAAACGCCGCCTTTATCAAATTCATATTTTTCAAATCATGCATCATCAGAAGAGAGTCAATCATGAAATCAGCTAAAGAAGTTGTCGAAATTCAACAAAAACTGCAAGACCTAGGTGTTAAATATTGCATCGGTGCTTATGTCGATATTCACGGTATTCCTAAGGCCAAAGTCGTACCGATTGATCATTTACCACAGATGGCAGCGGGTTCTGAGCGTTACACCGGCTATGCTCTTGATGGCTTGGGACAAGCGCCTAGCGATGATGAACTGAACTCCGTGCCGGATTTAGATCATATTATTCAATTGCCTTGGGAGCCAAAAGTCGCTTGGATGCCAGCAGACAACCATTTTCAAGGCAAGCCATATCCGCTGAATACTCGCGTGGCATTAAAAAACGTACTGGCGCAGGCTGCTGAAATGGGGTTCGGCATGAATCTCGGTATTGAATGTGAAATTTATTTATTGAAACAAAATACTGATGGCAGCTTAAGTGTACCTAACCCTGACGATAAATTAGATAAAGCCTGTTATGACGTGCGCGGCTTTATGGATAACTTTGCTTGGCTGGATAAAATGGCTTCAGCCATTAACAGTTTGGGTTGGGATTTATATTCATTTGACCATGAAGATGCCAATAGCCAGTTTGAGTTCGACTTTAACTATAGTGATGCGTTAACGACCTGTGATCGCTTAACGTTTTTCCGCTATATGGCTAAGCATTACGCTAAGGAAGACGGGCTGGTTGCAACTATGATGCCTAAGCCATTCTCCGATAAAACGGGTACTGGTGCGCATTTTAATATGTCACTTTATGATTTGAAAACAGGTGCAAATTTATTTGCTTGTGATCCAAAAGATGACCCGCGTGGGCTAGGCCTGACTACATTAGGCTACCAGTTTATTGCCGGGATTTTGAAGCATGGTCCAGCCTTATGTGCGGCGTTTGCACCTACAGTCAATAGCTACAAGCGTTTAGTACGTCGCGGTGCGATGAGTTATTTTAGTTGGGCGCCTGTGTTCAATTCTTACGGGTCAAATAATCGTACTAACTCCGTGCGAGTGCCTATGGGCGGTGGACGTTGTGAATCTCGTAATGCCGATGGCGCCGTGAATCCATACCTAGCTGCAACATTGGCATTAGCCGCTGGTTTGGAAGGCATTCGTGAAGCGCTAGATCCCGGCAAACCGAATGAAGACAATCTTTATGACATGAACGAAGAGCAGCGCAGTGCCAGAGGTATTGAATTTTTACCACAAACACTGCAAGAGGCAGTTGATGCTTTTGCCGCAGACTCGCTGGTGGAAAAAACATTGGGTAAAGAACTGCGTGATGAGTTTATCAAATATAAAACGGAAGAGTGGGAAACCTACCACCTGACCGTAAGCCAGTGGGAAATCGAGCGCTATAGTTATATGTTTTAAAGAGATAGGAATAAACGCTAACAACAGGAATATTTAAGACAACGATATGACTACTTTTAATACTGAAAAAATGCTGTGGGAAGAAACCGTACCGGGCGGCAATCATTGGTCTGGGCTCATGCGCCGCGGTAGTGCATTACGATTTACTGACCTGCAAGGCGGCGCAAATGTTTCTGTATTGCTCTATAACATGGAAGAAAAATTAGAGCGCTACAATATGCCAGATACCTTGAAAGCTCAGCATACTGCATTTCTAACCACAGGCAATGTCTGCTATTCCGATATGGGCAGAGTGATGTGCTCCTTTATTCATGACGGCGTAGGCTGGCATGACACGATTTGCGGCATATCCGATGCGGAAATAATCCAAAAGAAATATAGCGTTGCAAACTACCAGACGCATCGCAACGACATGTACCGCAATGCGAAAGATGGCTTGCTCACTGAGCTCACAAAACATGGCTTGGGTAAGCGTGATTTGGTGGCGAATGTGAATCTGTTTAGCAAAGTCTCTGCAAATGGTGATGGCTATTTAGTGTTTCAGGCTGGCAATAGCAAAGCGGGTGATGTAGTGGATTTGCGCTTCGATATGAATGTGCTGGTCGTATTATCTACCGCACCACATCCTTTGGATACCAGCGAAGTGTATCAACCTGCCGATGTTTTATTGACCGCTTGGCACGCTGGTGCCGCCGCCGATAATGATGTTTGCCGTAATACCTGCGAACAAAATAAGCGCGGTTTTATTAACACAGAACGTTTTTATGCGAATTAGGATAGGCTATGTTAACTGAAAGTAAGCTTCACATTGAACATGCCGTTTTAAATGAAACCTGTGCGGCAGGTGAGCCTTGGTCTGGTTTAGTCAAACGTGGCCAAACCTTCCGTATTCTTGATTTAGAAGGCAACCAAGCAGTAGACACCTTGTTTTATAACGCGCATAACGCCGAGGAGCGCTATAGTGCTGTCGACACGATTCAGCGCCAAGGACAAATTTACCTAACCACTGGTTCGGTGCTCTACTCCAGTGAGGGTAATCCTATGCTCACTATTACGGCGGATACATGCGGTCGCCATGATACTTTGGGTGGTGCTTGCGCGGCAGAAAGCAACACCGTGCGCTATGCCTTGAATAAACGCCCTATGCATAGTTGCCGCGATAACTTTATGCACGCCATTACGCACTCTGCTTGTGTGCAAGATCGTGAAATCACCAAGAGAGATATCACCGCTAACATCAATTTTTTCATGAATGTACCAGTAACAGCAGATGGCGGCTTGAGCTTTGCCGATGGTATCTCTGGTGCTGGAAAATATGTAGAAATGCGTGCCGAGATGGATGTGCTGGTATTAATCTCCAATTGCCCGCAACTCAATAATCCATGTAATGCCTATAACCCGACCCCTATTCAGTTATTGGTTTGGGATGCAGCATAAATTTTAGATAAGACACCGTAGAAGGACGACCTGATACGGCAATGAAACAAGCGAGACGACTCGCAATGGTGTGAGAATAATTATGTTTAAAAAAGTCTTGATTGCTAATCGCGGTGAAATTGCTTGCCGCATCATGCGTACCTTGAAAAAAATGGGCATTAAATCGGTCGCGATTTACTCACAGGCTGATGCTGGTGCGCGCCATGTGCTTGATGCTGATGAAGCAGTTTGCATAGGTCCGGCGCCAGCAACTGAAAGTTACTTGAATACAGAGAAAATTCTGCAAGTGGCGATTGACACTGGCGCTGAAGCTATTCATCCGGGCTATGGATTTTTATCTGAAAACGCCGACTTTGCAGAGGCTTGCGAAGCGGCAGGCATTGCCTTTATTGGCCCAACACCACAGC
>DAIDAH010000262.1 GCA_027310735.1 Methylotenera sp.
CATCAGGATGGCTAACAAGATACTGCGCATGTGCTTCGATCAATGCGCGATATTCAGGTTTGATGTCATATTTGTCGAAATCAAAATAAACATTACGTTTTGACAGAATGTTGTTTGGGTCTGTTAATGGGTTAACTTCGATTTTTGTTTCTGCAGGTGCAGAAGTCACTGCCGGCGGAGTCACCTCAGGTGTCGCTGTTGGTGCTGGCGTACTTGCAACAGGTGCAGGTGTTTCTTTTACGTGTTGCGATGCGCATGCTGAAATCAAGCCTGCAAGCAATAATGGGACTAGTGATTTTTTCATCTAATTTTTCCTATAGTTTTTAAAGTGATGAGAGTAGTTAATGTTACATATTTCACCATACACTTCACTAGCTTACAAAAATCTGACAATAAACATCTATCGGTGATAAAGCCTTAACATGAGATTTTGAAAAGATTTAGCACCAGAATGATTTATGGTGGGTAAATTTACGCCAAGCATGATCCGCCTGTGCCAAACTATTTACTACATTACAGGCATTACATCCAATAAAGATGTGTAATGCTTCATCAAGAGCGTGGCCAGGACGAGGGCCTATGAGTTCATGCAATAGTTTTTCTGTACTGGAAATATCGTTAAGTAAACCTAGACAATCTTGCAATCGAGACAAATCTTTAATGAATGAACGGGATTTTCCTGGGGAATAAATGCCAGCAAAAAACTCTGCCGCATAACGTAATTTTTTAGCAGCAATTCGAGTAGCATGGCGCTCTTCAGGAAGCATATGAGTGAAGTGTTTTCCACACCGCCGTAACTGTTTGTGGTGTTTAGTAAGGCTGGCAGATGCAACATCAAGAACTTTAGTGTCGCTATCTTTGTGGTCATTGATACTAGCATGCCAACGTTCATTTTCAAGCCAGTCAGCCAACATTAACACCCAATCGTGATAGCGCTGAGATAAAATTTCCGTGCGCACTTTCACATAAGCTACAGCCTTTGCAGATAGCGCTTTATCACGCAACTTTAGCAGTCCCTCATGGTTCTGAAACTGCCTCATAACTGCAGGTAAAGTTTCTGCAATAAATACATCCAGATCGCGCGCTTTACCAAGTGAATCAGCGAACAAACCAAGTTCGCTCAATAACTCAACACTATTCTTTCGCCCAATCAGCTTGCTAAACAAGGTAAATGCAGAGCGCAAACGGCGTAGTGCAACGCGCATCTGATGCAGGCCTTCTATATCTGTCCCATATAACACCATATCCTGATTACTCAGTAGTTGATTGACGCACTCCCAAGCTATTTTCTTGAAAGCACTGTTGGCATCGTTGTTGCGTCTTAACTTTGGTGGTTTAGCATAATAAACAATAAGCGGAATTTCGCGGTAATACGCATAGCCATACTGCATTTTGCTATTATTGCCGAGTGTTATTGAGGTCTGACTTTTTAACTTCATCGCTAAATCAAACAGCCTCCCTTTGCTTCCTTTTTTCAATGCCAGCTTAATTTCACTAATGGGCTCATGACTTTTTCCAACAATCAACTGGCCAACATCAAGCGCTAACTCCACCTTATCGCCACCATTGAAACCAAGAGTCCATTCACTGTGCATTACTTTCGTCTGAAAAATGGGAATGAGTGCATGAATAAGATTTTGATTTGATAGAAATTTGATTAATTTTGGAGCAGAAATTTTAGTGAGGTATGGAGAACCGACCGAAATCTCAGACTCGCTCTCCATATATTCATATAAACCTGAAAATGAGTGCCCTATCGTCTTGATTGATTGAATCCAGCGACCAGCAACATGACGAATGCACAGACTGATTCCTGCGTCAAAAAGCTTCAGGTCTGGAGTGTCATAATAGGTAGTAACCAGTTTGTACGTGATAGGTTTATTAAAGCTAGCAGCCATAACAATCGACTGTTCCAACAAGCTGGCAGCATCTTGGCAGGCAACAGCTAACTTGAGTTCGACTTTACTTATCACAGCTTGTCTTCTCCATTATGAGCGCACGGCTTAACACTTGCTAAAGTTAATGCAACCTATACGCTAGCTATTAGCAACTTTCAAGTATTAAATATAATCTACGTGTTTGCACTCATATAATCATCTACTTAAATCTACTAAACTTTAAAACTAATATATTAAATACTATCGTTTCAATGCTAATTATTAGTTGATTGGAGATTCTGATGAAAATTAGAAATGTAGCAACACCATTATTAGCGATATTCCTTTTAGGAACTGGATTAGTAGTTTTTGCAGCTGATCAAGAAAAATCGCAAACCCAAGTACAGAATAAGAACCGAGACAAAATCTACGGTAGCCAACTAATGACTCCTCAAGAACGCGCTGAGTATCACGCAAACATGCGCAATATGAAAACTCAGCAAGAACGTGATACCTACCGTCTTGAACATCATAAAAAAATGCAAGAAAGAGCACATGCTCGTGGCATGGAGTTACCTGATATGTCTTCATCAAACGGTATGGGGTCAGGTAACGGAATGATGTTTGATAAAAACATGGGGTCTGGTAAAGGTAAGATACCTGATGTGGGCGGTAGACGTAGGCAACAATAGAGTTTGTGTATATATAGCTTATGATGAAAGTCTTGGTTTTGCTCTTAACTTTCTGGATGCAAGTAGTTTCACCGTAAATTCCATCGGCGCTTTCCAATTATTGGTATCATTGGTTTAACCAACAAGGTTAATACAGTGACGGAACGATGAAAAAAATTATTTCACTTATACTTCGGGGCATGCCAATCATATTTGCCTGCTGTATAATTTTTACGACAATCATGGCTTTAATCCCAGCAGAAGATGCTCCTAATCCTTTTAATTTATGGGATAAAGCTCAACATGCACTGGCATTCACCACACTTGCACTTACAGGTAGCTTTGCTTACTCAAAAAGAACCGCTGTGGTATATATAGGCTTGATACTATACGGTGGTGGTATTGAAATCGCGCAAAAAGTATTTACAACTACCCGTGTCGGAGAATTATCTGACCTATTCGCTGACAGTGTAGGCATCATGATTGGTATCATCATCTATTTGATGCTATATAAAACCTTCAACAAATATCTAGCTTCGATATAACATCTAATTAAACGGACTAATTATAGTTATCCGTTAATCAACGTAACATCACTATCATATTGACGCTTAGCTTCTATGAGCAGCTCTTCCATCTTATCAAGTTTGAATTTCAAGCGTAAATCTGCTGATAATATAAGATGCTCTGTTTCAGGCTTTCTAAGATTGCCATCCTCTAGTGTTTTTGCAAAGAGATTGGCAACGTAGATAACATCGCTCAAAGTAATGTCATCACTAGCAACATATTCAGTATGGTGCAATTCAACTGCTTTCCGGATTTCTATAGGGAAGTTCCAGCGCTTAGCAACCTCACCACCAAGGGCCGCATGATCCAAACCAAATGCAGCGTTTTCAGCGCGTAGAGAATCAATAGTACTTCCAGATACGGTCTTGTGCACGTGTGCAAACGTTAATGGAAAATATACGCTCATAACCAGCTTACCAATATCATGGAGCAGACCTGCTGTAAATGCTATTTCAGGGTTTAAGCCGACATGCCGAGCCAGAAC
>DAIDAH010000263.1 GCA_027310735.1 Methylotenera sp.
CCTCTGGCCTACAGGGGGGCGATTTAATTATTGTTGCAGGGCGACCTTCAATGGGTAAAACCGCATTCTCATTAAATATCGCTGAAAATGTCGCACTTGATACAGGTTTACCTGTCGCCGTATTCTCTATGGAAATGGCAGGGACTCAACTAGCAATGCGTATGATTGGTTCGGTCGGGCGATTGGATCAGCATCGCATGCGAACTGGTAAGCTTGAAGATGAAGATTGGGAGAAACTTACAACAGCATTAGGTAAACTCAACGAAGCACCTATTTTTATTGATGAAGGGGCGGGTTTAAGTAGTTTTGATGTGCGAGCAAGAGCGCGTAGATTACATCGCCAATGTGGTAAGTTAGGCTTAATTGTGATCGATTATTTGCAATTGATGTCTGCGCCTGCTGGGCGTCAGGGCGAAAATCGTGCAACGGAGATTTCTGAAATTTCCCGATCACTAAAAGCACTGGCTAAAGAGTTGGATGTGCCTGTGATTGCATTGTCGCAACTGAATCGCTCACTTGAGCAGCGTCCAGATAAGCGCCCAGTAATGAGCGACTTACGTGAATCTGGAGCGATTGAGCAGGATGCAGACGTGATTTTATTTATCTACCGTGATGAAGTGTATAACCCAGATAGTACAGATAAAGGTACGGCTGAAATTATTATTGGTAAGCAACGTAACGGTCCTATTGGACGTGTGCGTTTGACCTTTATGGGTCAACATACTCGCTTTGAGAATTTTGCGGGTAATAGCCATATGGCTGATGAGTACTAAAACTCATTAAATTATACTCAACTTGTAAATCTGTACTCTATGCGTCCCATTCAGGCCACCATTTCTCAAAGCGCTTTGCAACACAACTTGGCTGTTGTTAAAAAACAAGCACCACGATCCAGAGTGATGGCCGTCGTAAAAGCCAATGGCTATGGGCATGGCTTAATGAATGTCGCCAGAGGATTGAGCGCGGCCGATGGTTTTGCCGTGCTTGGTTTAAATGAGGCAATTGATTTACGTGAAGCTGGTTTTGAGCAAACGATCCTATTGTTGGAGGGTGCCTTTAGTGTGCTGGAATTAGATGTGGCAGCCAGCTTTGGTGTAGATGTCGTGGTGCATTCAATTCCGCAGATTGAGATGCTGGAACTGGCCAGTTCCAGCAGACCAATCAATGTGCACCTAAAAATGAACTCTGGCATGAACCGCCTTGGTTTTACCCCGGCAGACTATTCACAGGCATTTCAACGATTAAGTACATGCAAGAATGTGCAATCCATCACTCTGATGACACACTTTGCTACGGCCGATAATGAAACGGGTATTGCCTCGCAATTAAACGTATTCCAAACTACGGTTTCAGGCTTGCCTAAGCAGCCAACTTCACTCGCCAATTCCGCGACCATACTGCGTTATCCGCAAGCGCATACCGATTGGGTACGGCCAGGCATTATGCTTTATGGCTCTTCGCCAATTGCAGGTACAACAGCCATAGATTTTGGTTTGAAGCCAGTAATGACACTCAGTAGCGAAATTATCAGTGTACAAACGCTGCAAGCAGGGGAGAGTGTTGGTTACGGTAAACTATTCACGGCGAGTAGAACAACTCGCGTAGGTATCGTCGCTTGTGGCTATGCTGATGGCTATCCGCGACATGCTGGACAATTTTTTGTTGATGATAAGTTACGCGGTGCCGATATCGCGGTGAATGGCAAGATGACGCAAACCTTAGGTCGCGTGTCTATGGATATGCTATTCGCTGATTTAACAGATGTCCCAGATGCCAATATCGGCGCGCCTGTCGAGCTATGGGGTGGTCAGGTGTCGGTGGATGTTGTTGCCGAAGCGGCTGGTACTGTAGGCTATGAGTTGCTATGCGCGGTTGCATCGCGAGTGCCTATAAAAACAATCGACTAGGGTGATAAGTGGCTAAAGCAAAAACAATCTATACCTGTACTGAATGCGGCGGTGTTGAGCCTAAATGGCAAGGACAATGTCCGAGTTGCCATGCTTGGAATACGCTGGTTGAAACCATTGCTGAAACCGCAAGTGCAGGCACTATAGCGAGCAGATATGCACCATTAGCTGAAACGGCAGGGTTACAAAAGCTGGCTGAGGTTGAGGCTGCGGAAGTGCCTCGTCAACCCACAGGTGTGAGTGAGTTCGACCGTGTACTCGGTGGTGGCTTGGTGTCTGGTGGTGTTGTGTTGATAGGTGGTGATCCGGGTATTGGGAAATCTACTTTACTGCTGCAGACCTTGTGTCATATTGGCAATGCACGTAAAGCTATTTATGTAAGTGGCGAGGAATCTCCGCAACAAATTGCAATGCGCGCCAAACGTCTGGGTCTGGATGCGAGCCCGATATTGTTATTGGCTGAAATCAATCTGGAAAAGATTATCAGTACCTTGCAAAAGCATAAGCCGGATATAGCTGTGATTGACTCTATTCAAACGGTGTATTCCGAGGCTTTGCAATCAGCACCAGGTTCTGTGGCCCAAGTACGCGAGTGTTCAGCACAATTAACGCGCTTGGCAAAGCAGGCTGGCATTACGGTGATATTGGTTGGGCATGTTACCAAAGAAGGAGCGTTAGCTGGCCCGCGCGTACTGGAGCATATTGTCGATACCGTGCTTTACTTTGAAGGTGATCAGAATTCAAGCTTTCGCCTGATTCGCGCTTTTAAAAACCGCTTTGGTGCAGTGAATGAGTTGGGCGTATTCGCTATGACCGAAAAAGGTTTACGCGAAGTCACTAATCCATCCGCGTTATTCTTGTCGCACCATAGTGAGCAGGTCGCAGGTTCATGCATTACGGTCACAATGGAGGGGACTCGTCCATTGTTGATTGAGATTCAGGCTCTGGTGGATGAAGCGCATGCGCCTAATCCTAAACGTTTGTGTGTGGGATTGGAGCAAAATAGATTGGCGATGCTGCTAGCCGTGTTGCATCGTCATGCTGGCGTGGCATGCTTTGACCAAGACGTATTTATTAATGCTGTTGGCGGCGTTAAAATTGCTGAGCCAGCAGTGGATTTGGCGGTAATTTTATCTATTGTTTCTTCTTTAAAAAACAAACCATTAGACAATAAACTTATAGTGTTTGGTGAGGTTGGGTTGGCGGGTGAAGTGCGTCCTGTACAGCGCGGGCAAGAGCGTTTGAAAGAAGCGGCGAAGCTTGGCTTTACCAAAGCCATAGTGTCTAAGGCTAATGCTCCAAAACAACGTATAGAGGGTATTGAGGTGTTTGCAGTAGAGCGTTTGGACCAAGCGCTTACTAAAATGCGTGAGGCATAATTCACGTCATGTATGCAAATCAACCTGCATGCGGCTACCTAGTTTGTGATTGTGCTGGTAACTCATTCGATTATTCACTTTCTGAGTCGTGTTTGCTATGGTTTAATTACGCCTCATGATGCGCACTCGTACATATTTAATCAACGGTAATTTTAATCAGGTCATCTCACCGTTAGACCGTGGCTTTGCTTATGGTGACGGTGTATTTCGTACATTGAAAATGATTAAAGGGATACCTGATCATTGGCCGATGCATTATCAGAAGCTGGTTGCAGATTGCGCTGCCATCGGCAT
>DAIDAH010000264.1 GCA_027310735.1 Methylotenera sp.
GCGGCAACTAAAGCAGCCATCAGACCGGTTGGGCCAGCACCAATCACTAACAAATCACAATGCGAATGCTGTTTTCGTTTAAGTATGCGTGGGTAGTTAAAATTAACAATCCCCAATCCAGCCGCCTTACGTATTACCCTTTCCCAAAATGGGAAAAAGCGGCGTGGTGTATGGAACGCTTTATAATAAAATCCAACAGGTAACAATGGCGAAATAGAATCGATATAACTATTCTTATCTTTTTTAACGCCTCCACTGGTATTCACTACTGTGAGGGTCATACCTTCAGTCACTTCAACCACATCCGCACGAATGTTCGTATCAACGCCATCAGTCATAAGTACGTTAACATCATGATTAGCGATACTTAACACACCGCGTGGTCTGTGATATTTAAAGCTTCTGCCCAGAACTTTCTGACCCTCCGCCCATAATGCGCTACTGATAGTATCGCCTTCAAACGCGCTGAAGGCTTCACCTTCAAACGTAAAATTAATTTTTTTACTGCGGTTAATCCACTCACCAGCTTGCTTAGATGTACGTTGGTTCATTTGCCTTCCTCCTCCTGAGCTGGGACTACATTGTTATTAGTACCGTGCAAATATGTGCGAGATACTTTATCTGTTAGCGTATTGCGTTCAGCAATAAACCAAGTACCGCTAGGTGTGTGATACCACCATTCCTTTTTATCTCCAGGAGCCCCACTACGGTTATGCACGAATGCAGCCCATTCAGCATCAGTACACGTATCTTGATTAGGTGCTACTCGATATTCACCACCGAAAATAAATTCACTCAGTGGTCTTATTCCATTCATGGGACAGGTAAGAAGTTTCATTTCATATTCCTCTGATTTTTAAGCTTGCGTTAATGATCAACTAATGACCAACAGACGCCGCCCCTTTTTCCCCAGTCAACTCGTAATCTTCAAAGCGAGACAAGCGGAATGAGTGGATTAAATCCGGAGCACTATCATTCGCAATAGTTTCCGCCATGGTCTTACCACTGATAGGCGTTGCCTTAAAGCCCCATGTACCCCAACCAGCATCCAGATAAAAACCTTCAATAGGTGTTTTACCCATAATCGGAGCAAAGTCTGGCGTCATATCGGCCATACCACCCCATTGGCGTACCACTTTAATATTTGATAAGAACGGGAACATGTCTAACATATGCGAAGTAAGTCCTTCAACAAAATCAAGCGTAGAGCGAGTTTGATGTACTTCATATGGATCTAACGAAGACCCCATCACTAACTCACCGCGAGAGGACTGACTGACATAAACATGCAAACTTCCTGACACTAGAATAGTGTCTAGGAATGGCTTCACAGGCTCTGTCACACAAGCTTGCAAAGGGTGAATAACAATCGGCGTTTCAAGATCTACCATTTCGGTAATACGTGGCGTAAAGCCAGCAACCGCGGATAATACTTGCTTAGTCTCAATGTAGCCTTTGTTGGTTTTTACACCACAGACTTTGCCATTTTTTACATCGATTCCAAGCACTTCAGTGTTTTGATAGATTTCCGCACCCAAACGGTCTGCACCACGCGCATAGCCCCAAGCTACGCCATCATGACGCGCAACAGAGCCAGGCGCATGGAATAACGCACCTAGGATTGGTGCTTGACCACTACAGCTTAAATCCAACTGCGGGCAAGCT
Organism: Methylotenera sp.; assembly: GCA_027310735.1. Classification (GTDB taxonomy): domain Bacteria; phylum Pseudomonadota; class Gammaproteobacteria; order Burkholderiales; family Methylophilaceae; genus Methylotenera. The sequence goes on from DAIDAH010000264.1 coordinate 1,666, forward strand.
TTAGCAATTTCATCTGGACCGACTACGCGACTCTCAACACCAACATGCTTATTCACTTCAGCACGCCAACGCATAGTGCGCATGGCTGACTCGGTATGCGCTAAAGTGAAGTGTCCGCGTGTTGAGTAAAAAAGATTAAGATCTAACTCTTCTGAAAGACCTTCATATATTTTGACGCTGGCATCATAAAAATTCACACCTTCAGGCGTCAAATAATTTGACCTAACTATCGTGGTATTTCGTCCGGTATTTCCTCCACCAATGTATCCTTTTTCAAGTACAGCAACATTAGTAATGCCATGATCTTTAGCCAGATAGTACGCTGCAGCCAGCCCGTGTCCACCACCGCCAATAATCACCACGTCATATGATTTTTTTGGTGTTTCATGAGACTTAAAAAACCGTGGCGCCGGATGATCTTTAGCTAGTGCAAACTTAAGTAGTCTTAATGGCATTTATAAACTCCATGAACCCTAATTTCTGATTTTAAAATTATGTTATTCATACGATTTTTTATTAACATTTAAGTAAACTTTTTTAATCACAATGAAACATATGTGGCTATTTAGCCACATATGCCAATCACCAGTCAATACTTATGTGAAACTTTTTTTATTTAAATGCAACTTATGCTAAAGTAATATCATTTTTACTATATTGATTAAACACTTAGCTAACGGTGAAATTAAGGATTACTACTTAAGCCGTAGATGATGCTAATAAACTTGGACATTAATTAAATATGATTGGAAACTATCGTTTTAGCAGTGGGAACTCACCGCTCTTAATCTCAATGCCGCACGCAGGAACTGCAATACCAAAAGAGATTGCCTGCAATATGTCATCAGCAGCGTTGCAGATGCCTGATGTTGACTGGCACTTACCGCATTTATACGACATGGCAAAATCATTCGACGCCACGGTTTTATCTGCCGAATACATGCGCTACGTAATTGATCTTAACCGACCGCCAAATGATATTTCACTTTATCCAGGGCAAGATACGACTGGACTATGCCCGATAGATACATTTAGTAAACTGCCTATTTACTTAAAAAATAAACAACCTGATGAAGCAGAGATTAAAGCCAGAGTTGAACTATATTGGCGACCATATCATGACAAATTAGCCGAAGAGCTTAAGCGAATCTATGACATCCACGGTATCGTCATACTATTGGATGCTCACTCTATTGCTTCGCGTGTGCCGCGCTTTTTTGATGGAAAACTACCTGATTTGAATTTTGGCACCGCAGACCAACAATCATGCGGGACATCATTACAAGCAGCTCTTGAAAGCTTAATGCAAAATTATGAAGATAAATCAACACTAACCCCAGCTCAGACAAAACCATACAGCCATGTGTTCAATGGTCGATTCAAAGGAGGTTATATCACTAGGCAGTATGGCAATCCGGCAATCAACATTCATGCCATTCAATTAGAAATTAGCCAATGCACTTATATGCAAGAAAAAGCACCTTATACATATGACCCTACCCTTGCTAACGAACTAAAACCACTAATCAGTTCAGTAATTCAAACATGCGTAGTTTGGTCCAATTTTAAGGCGCACAAAATTTAAAAATTTCATTCATTTTAGAAAATAAAGAGTACATTTGAACCCCATCATGCATGCTGATGGGGTTCATAATACATTGCGTTCAAGCACTAAAGCTCGACACCATGAGTCAAGCTACAAGTTAGCGACCTAAGCTCGGTCTTGGAATATAGCATATAGCTAAATTGGGTTTAGCATCAGGAAACACTTAAATAATACACTTGCTTTTGTCTATCATAACGCTCTAACCAAGTTTGCCATTTCAACAGCTACTTGCGCAGCTTCAGCGCCTTTTAAATGCATACGAGCAATGGCCT
>DAIDAH010000265.1 GCA_027310735.1 Methylotenera sp.
CACTTAGGTGCGGTTGCCGCACCTACAGCTGGGCTACATTTTACTGACGAAATGCTTGATCAAATAAAACAAAAGGGAATTAATATTGCCTATGTAACGCTGCACGTTGGCGCAGGAACCTTTCAGCCAGTACGTGTAGATAATATTCATGAACATAAAATGCACAGCGAACTTTACAATGTTCCACAGACCACAGTGGACTTGATTGCCCAAACAAAAATACAAGGTGGCAAAGTCACAGCAATTGGCACTACAGCCATGCGCGCCTTAGAAAGTGCAGCGCAGCATGGCCCATTAAAAGCGGGCAGTAGTGAGACAAGTATTTTCATTACCCCAGGCTATGCTTTTAAAATAGTAGACCGACTATTCACCAACTTCCACTTACCAAAAAGCACTTTACTTATGTTAGTGTCCGCGTTTGGCGGCTTAGAAAACATTAGAAGAGCTTATAAACACGCTATAGCTAAGCAATATCGCTTTTTTAGTTATGGCGATGCGATGCTTATTGAAAAAACTATAGCAAATGAATTGAACGAAATCAGTCAGTACGAAGACTAATCCCGTTAATGTCCCAACGATAATCAGGAAAGATAAAGACTAATTATGCGCATATCCCCAGTATTCTTATCCATCGCTTTACTAACAATACTACAACCAGCACATGCCGAGATTCTCGCCGAAGCACAAATAGGCATTAAAATTCCACTAGCACAAAAACCAAGCACACGCCCGATGACTGTAGCCTACATTCCCAAACTAAAACACTACTATATTGCTGATGGTGGCTTGGCACCTATGCCTAGCGAATTCGAATCTGCCGCATCCAAATCGCAAATCCATGCTTATGACGATACGGGTAAATATATAAACTCATCTAAACCTGGTTATGACAACCGATCAATTTACTACAATCCCAATTCAAACAAGCTTGAGACTGTGACTTACAATGTCTCAAGTGATGTTGGATTCTCACCTAATACTGGCATTTACTCAATTGACCTCACCGACACTGGTGAACTCAAGGACACATCAGGCGATGTTTTTGGTTTTAATCCAGCTTTTGGCGACGCTGCGACCATGCCAAGCTACAACCCTGAGACCAAACAGTACTATGCTAAACAAGAGCGCAGCAATAAGGTATGGGTCGTCGATTTAAAATCACGTGATAAAGTAGGTGAAATCAGCTTGGATCTTACCAAAGCTGGAGTTGCATTTGACGACATCAGCGACCACTTTGTTGCCTATAGTGGCGTTAAAGGTGAAGAGCTTGTAGTGCTGGATGTAGATCACAAGGCAGCATTAATTTTTGACTTAAATGGAAAATATGTAGGTAAAAGCGAATTACCAAAGAGCTTAAAGCTGCATGCACAAAACCACTACAACGGCACGGGTTACGCAAATAACATGCTATTTGTTTACCGTGAGAATGAAGGTGAGTTTGGTACTTATTATGGCTTTAATGTATTGAATTGAAGAATTAGAAAAAATTCTATCGGCAAGCATCGCGCAAATAAAAACCGCCTGAATGGCGGTTTTTATTTATAAAATTCTAATCGTAATTTTTCACCATTAGAATCATTAATCCTTACTTACCAAGCATGCCTGCAATTTTACCGGACAGCATACCAAAAACAGCACCAAGCACCACTGACACGGCTATGAGCAATACTGGATTGGTCATATTCATCGCGGTGACATTCCCTGCCGTACTCGTTGAAAGTGCATATCCAGCTGTAGCCGCATAACCATAAACATTGGCTGGCACAACAGAAAGCAAGTTACAGCCCGCAATAATCACCAATGGGAACACTGTAACAGCAATAATCACAGGCGCAGCCAAAGCACCTAGACCGCCTAAAGCACCAGAACTGACCAAATATAATGCAACGCCTGCTAACACTGCACCATATATCATACCGGCAATCGTTTTTTGTAATGCTGCGTTATCTCCACCTGTGTGGAAATAGCAACCCCATGCAATAAATCCAACCCAAACTAAAGCGACTCCAGCGAGTGGATTTAACGCCAAAAAGGCCCATACCCCACCTAATACAGCAATACTTAGTGCTAATGCAGTTAATTTCGACATACTTATTCTCCTAAATTATTATATTGAGTAGCAAGTTGATGCGAACGACAGCGGCATATGCGGGGCATATTTTTATGAAAAGTCACCCCAAAACATAAAAACGCTGAGGGCATACTGAATGATTTTTACAGGAATGTAAACTTTTTTGTAATACTTTGTAACAATTTAGCACCAATGCAGTGCAAAAATTGTTACATCATAAAAAATAGAAAAAAATAGTCGAAATTAAATGAGTTAGATACTTTTAGGACTGTAATCCCAATTTTTCGAGGTGTAACTCCAGTTCTTACGCCAAGCATTAAGCACCATGTTTGGGTATTCCGGCTGTCCCAAACTACCATTATATCGGCCTAATGCTCGATATAAATCACCTCGCTCGATGTCTAGATAATGCCTCAAAATTGTGCAGCCATAACGCAAATTGGTTCGTAAAAGAAATAAGTTATGATCGCCCGCACCAATACTACGCACCCAAAATGGCATCACCTGCATAAAACCGCGCGCACCGACTGATGATAGTGCATATTTTTTGAAGCCACTTTCTACCTGAATCAGGCCGAGCACCATTTGTGGATCAAGCCCAGCACGGCTAGCCTCATAATGCACAGTACGTAAAAAATCTTCACGATAGACTTTGTCGGGCATACGTTTAGCGAGGCGTTGCGACATCTCACTCAACCATGCCGTACCTTCAGCCTGTGATAAAAATGTCAGTTTAGGCACAGCCTTATCACTAATACTGCGTTGCATCAACGCTTTAACACTATTAGACAAGGGCTCCTCTATCTGAGAACCAGCAAAACAAAGGCTAGAAAATAAAGCACCACACAAAATAAGCAAGCCAAGCTGCATGACTTTAAACTTGCTTAAGTGATGTATGCTGAATTTATACATACTTGATTATAGAGCCACACCTTTTACAAACTCAACCAAATTAGCCAATGCCACTGACTGTGCTTCAGAAACGGTTCTCGCCTTATACTCGACCACACCTTCTGCTAAACCACGCTCACCAATCACCAAGCGATGTGGAATACCCATCAGATCAGCTTCTGCAAACATCACGCCTGGCCGCTCGCCTCTATCATCCAGCAATACATCAACGCCAGCAGCCTGCAATTCATCATGCAATTGATTAGCGGCTAATTTAACGGCTTCCGACTTTTCATAGCCGATTGCACAGATCACCACTGCAAATGGCGCCATGCTAGCTGGGAAAATAATTCCGCGCTCATCATTTCCTTGCTCAATCGCCGCACCCACAATACGTGAAACGCCGATACCATAACAACCCATTTCCATGACTTGGGTTTTGCCATTTTCATCAAGATAAGTTGCGTTCATTGCCTCTGAATACTTGGTACGCAATTGGAAAATATGTCCAACTTCAATACCACGACATAGAGAAAGCGTACCTTTACCATCTGGGCTTGTATCCCC
>DAIDAH010000266.1 GCA_027310735.1 Methylotenera sp.
GTCCATAGGTGTACCGTCAGCCATATGTGGCATGTCTTCTACCGGACAGATTTTTGAAATCACACCCTTGTTACCGTGACGGCCAGCCATCTTGTCACCAGGTTGAATACGACGCTTAACAGCCAAGTATACTTTAACCATTTTTTGTACGCCTGCAGGCAATTCATCACCTTGCGTGAGCTTACGTTTTTTCTCTTCAAAACGGCTATCAAATTCAATACGTGCTTGTGACAAGCTGTCTTTCAACTGCTCTAATTGACGCGCGGTTTCTTCGTCACTTAAACGAATATCAAACCAGTCATAGCGACCTATAGAAGCCAAATATTCAGCAGTTAATACATCGCCTTTTTTCAGCTTGTTTGGCCCACCAGTTGCAGTTTTACCTTCGATCAGGCGTTGAATACGGCCGAATGCATCGTCTTCAACAATACGCATTTGGTCAGCCAAATCTTGTTTGTAATGCGCCAGTTGGTCATCAATAATTTGCTGTGCACGCGCATCACGATCAATACCTTCACGTGTAAACACTTGCACATCAATCACTGTACCGCTCATACCTGAAGGTACGCGTAATGACGTATCTTTCACATCAGAAGCTTTTTCACCGAAAATAGCGCGCAATAGTTTTTCTTCCGGTGTAAGTTGCGTTTCACCTTTTGGCGTTACTTTACCTACCAACACATCACCAGCTTCAACCTCAGCACCAATGTGAATAATACCAATCTCGTCTAAGCGGCTTAACATACGCTCACTTAGATTAGAGATATCTTGAGTAATTTCTTCGGCACCTAATTTAGTGTCACGTGCCACCACTGACAGCTCTTCAATATGAATCGAAGTGTAACGATCATCAGCCACAACACGTTCTGAAATTAACACAGAGTCTTCGTAGTTATAACCGTTCCATGGCATAAAGCCGATCAGCATGTTTTGACCAAGCGCCAACTCACCCATGTCTGTTGATGCGCCGTCAGCAATCACGTCACCTCGAGATAACTTGTCACCAATTTTCACCAATGGACGTTGGTTGATATTTGTATTTTGGTTTGAACGTGTGTACTTGGTTAGATTGTAAATATCAACACCAACCTCACCAGCATTCGCTTCCTCATCGTTAACACGGACCACGATACGACCTGAGTCAACATAGTCAACCAATCCACCACGACGTGCAATAACAACAGTTCCAGAGTCAACTGCCACTGTACGCTCAATACCAGTACCGACAACAGGCTTTTCAGCTCGTAAACAAGGCACAGCTTGACGTTGCATGTTTGCACCCATCAATGCACGGTTCGCATCATCGTGTTCCAAGAATGGAATTAATGAAGCCGCAACAGAAACAATTTGGCCTGGCGCCACGTCCATGTACTGAACACGGTCAGGTTGTGTCATTGTAAATTCGTTATGATGACGTGATGAGATTAAGTCATCAAACATCATATTGTTACTGTCAAGTTCCGTATTCGCCTGCGCAATCATGTATTGACTCTCTTCGATGGCTGAGAGGTAGTCAATTGTGTCAGAAACTTTATTACCCTCTACACGGCGATATGGCGTCTCTAGGAAGCCATACTCGTTTGTACGTGCATAAAGCGCCAATGAGTTGATCAAACCAATGTTTGGACCTTCAGGCGTCTCAATAGGACACACACGACCATAGTGAGTTGAGTGAACGTCACGCACCTCAAAGCCAGCACGCTCGCGAGTCAAGCCGCCTGGGCCTAAAGCTGAAATACGACGTTTGTGCGTAATTTCAGACAATGGGTTAGTTTGATCCATAAATTGTGACAATTGGCTTGAACCAAAGAATTCACGAATCGCACTTGATACTGGCTTAGCATTAATCAAATCATGCGGCATCAGGTTATCTGATTCAGCTTGTGACAAACGCTCTTTAACAGCGCGCTCTACACGAACCAAACCTGTGCGGAATTGATTTTCTGCCAACTCTCCCACTGAACGAATACGACGATTACCTAAGTGGTCAATATCATCAATTTCACCACGACCGTTGCGCAGCTCAAGCAACACACCAATGACAGCAAGGATATCTTCATTTGCAAGCGTGTAAGCACCTTCAGCACCACGCGGGCCAACTGCTTCGTAAAATTTACGCATCCAAGTTGATTGACGCTCTTCAGCTTTTTCTGGGAACGCACGTCGGTTAAACTTCATACGACCTACACGTGACAAGTCATAGCGATCTTCATTGAAGAACAAGCCATTAAACAATGCTTCTACAGACTCTTCAGTCGGCGGCTCACCTGGGCGCATCATGCGGTAGATTGCAACACGCGCACTGTATTGATCAGGGATTTCATCAATACGTAGTGTTTGTGAAATGTAATCACCATGATCTAAGTCGTTAGAGTAAAGTGTGCTAATAGTAGTAACATTGGCATCAACCAATTTTTCTAACAATGACTCTGTAATCTCATCATTTGCACTAGCAAGCACTTCGCCTGTTTCTTGATCAACGATATTATTGGCAATTGCACGACCCAAGATGAAGTCCTGTGGCACTACAATTTTGCTAACACCAGCTTTTTCCATATCACGGATGTGTTTTACGGTGATGCGCTTATCTTTAGCGATCAGTACTTCACCATTTTTTGCAACGATATCGAATTTGGCAACTTCGCCACGTAAACGTTCAGGAACGATTGTAAATTCAACACCAGCTTTGCTGACATGGAATGTATCAAAGTCAAAGAACGTATTGATGATTTGCTCTGGCGTATAACCTAACGCCTTCAACAAGATAGTCACCGGCATTTTACGGCGACGGTCAATACGGAAATACAAGTAATCCTTAGGGTCAAACTCAAAGTCTAACCATGAGCCACGGTAAGGAATAATTCGAGCAGAGAATAACAATTTACCTGAGCTATGTGTTTTACCACGATCATGCTCAAAGAACACGCCAGGACTACGATGCAATTGAGAAACAATCACACGCTCCGTACCATTAATCACAAATGAACCATTTTCAGTCATCAATGGCAACTCGCCCATGTAGACTTCTTGTTCTTTTACTTCCTTCACGGTTGGCTTAGAAGCCTCTTTATCCATGATAGTCAAACGCACTTTAACGCGCAATGGCGCAGCGTATGTTAAGCCGCGCTGTTGACACTCTTTTACATCAAATGGCTCGGCACCTAGTTGATAGCTTACGTAATCTAAACGGGCGTTACCTGAGTGACTAACGATTGGAAAAACAGAACTGAAAGTTGATTGCAAACCATCTTCCGTACGTTTATCAGCAGGGGTATCAGCTTGCAAAAATGCAGCATAAGACTCTAGCTGCATTGCGAGCAAATAAGGAATTTCTTGCACGCTTTCTCGCTTAGCAAAACTTTTACGAAGGCGTTTCTTTTCGGTGAAGGAATAGCTCATTGCATCTCCTAATGTTTGAGGGCAGAAATGAAAATACTTTTTAAAACCAAGACAAGTGTTTTAATTTCTAACTTCAAATACAGTTTAATTTGACGTTTATTACAACTTTTAATAATGCAATCC
>DAIDAH010000267.1 GCA_027310735.1 Methylotenera sp.
AACTCTTCTGCCAGCAATGCATGGGTAAGTTGGCGCGCACGGTCGGAACGGAAATTCATAAACACGACAACATCGCCATCATCCAAGTGAGCTGGAGCCTCTCCCGCTTTATGTATGGAGGTGGTTTTTACAAATTCGTCATTCTCGCCACGTGCATAGGCATCTTGTAACCCGATTGCGGCCGTTTCAGCGCTGAACTCACCAATGCCTTCTGTGAGCAATTGATAGGCAGCTTCAACCCGCGGCCAGCGTTTATCTCTGTCCATGCCGTAAAAACGTCCGCTAATGGAGGCGATTTTGCCTACGCCGAGCGCGGTACACTTGCTCTCAAGCGCTTCAATGAACGGTGCAGCACTGACAGGCGGCGTGTCGCGACCATCTAGAAACGCATGCACATAGACTCGGCTTAAACCATGTTTGGCCGCCATTTCCAGCATGGCATGAATGTGATCCTGATGGCTGTGTACACCACCGTCAGATAACAAGCCTAAAATATGCAGTGACTTACCTTCTTGTTTAAGGCTGGTTAAGGCAGGAGATAGCGCTGGGTGATGAAAAAACTCGCCGCTACTAATGCTATTGTTAATGCGTTCGAAATCTTGAAATACCACGCGCCCTGCACCGATGTTGAGGTGCCCCACTTCGGAGTTGCCCATTTGCCCGTCAGGTAAGCCAACATAGTGTTCCGAGGCGTTAATGAGCGTGTGTGGAAAGCCGCTCCATAGTGCATCCCAGTTAGGCTTTTTGGCTTGCCCGATGGCGTTGTCTGTGATTTCTTCACGATAACCGAAGCCGTCTAAAATGAGTAAGCATACGGGAGTGGTGTTGTTGGCAGATAACATGATTTTCCGCTTTAATATTTTGCTGGTAACAGCACTATTTTAGCTTAAATGCACGTAAAATCTGCCAGTAAATTGAAGTTGGTCATAAATTGAATGCTCTGTTGAATTGAATGTCTAGGTAAACTGGATGCTTAAAAAAGATGAAATTAGTAGCGTTCATGTTGAGTATGGAATATATGTCTCCATATTCGATTAATCAAAACCTGAAAGGAAGTCTGTGGAATTTATTAAAAGCAATATTTTTTTGATTGGTTTGGCGCTAGGCTCAGGCGTCATGTTGTTGTTACCCATGTTCAAAAAAAGCGCGGGTGGTGTGCCTAACTTGACGCCAGCTGAAGCCGTAACATTGATCAATCGTTCGAATGCGCTAGTGTTGGATGTTCGCGATGATGCTGAATTCGCTGGTGGTCGTATTGCAGATGCCAAGCATATTCCATTGGCAGCGTTACCGGAGCGCTTGGCTGAACTTAAAAAATACAAAGATAAACCAGTTATAGTTAATTGCCAACGCGGTATGCGTTCAATCAAGGCATGTGATATTTTGCGCAAGGCGGAATTTACGCAGTTGCATAATTTGCAAGGAGGTTTAAATGCATGGACTGAGGCTAAGTTGCCTTTGGTAAAGGCTTGATTGATGGCTAACATCGTGATGTATACCACTGCAACATGCCCTTATTGCATGAATGCGGAGCGTTTATTAATGGGCAAGGGTGTGAAGGAAATCAATAAGATTCGCGTTGACCTGCAGCCAGAATTGCGCGCTGAAATGATGGAAAAAACGGGTCGCCGCACTGTACCGCAAATCTATATTGATGATCGCCATATTGGTGGTTTTGATGATTTGCACGCATTGGATATGGCTGGCGGGCTTGATCCATTACTCACTCTCTAAACTCTGTTAAAATGGCAGATTATTCAATCAACCTTTTATTTTAAGTAGGCAATCATGGCTCAAGAAGATAACAACGCAGCAGCAGAACAAAACCAACAACCAGGTTTCAGTATCGAAAAGATTTATGTTAAAGATGCTTCATTGGAAATCCCAAATGCACCACAAATTTTTACTGATCGCACTCAGCCGCAAATCGGCATTGAGTTAGGTAATTTTGCGCAAATGCTTGAAGAAGGTGTGTTCGAAGTAGCAATTAAAGTCACTGTGACTTCAAAAATTGAAGATAAAACCGTGTTTTTGGTAGAAGTAACGCAAGCGGGTATTTTCCAAATCCGTAATGTACCAGAAGAAAATCTGGAAATGATTGCTGGTATTACTTGCCCTAACATTCTGTTCCCATATGCACGCGAAACTGTCTCTGATTTAGTGGTACGTGCAGGCTTCCAACCAGTATTGTTGAATCCAATCAATTTTGAAGCGTTATTTGCGCAACAAAAACAACAGCAAGCAGAACAAGCTACACCTGCAGCAACGCATTAATTTTAATGCGGCAAGCTTGATGATTCAGAATTGCATGAAGTTTTTGATTGCTATCTTTGCACTAGTGTTGATGCCGCTTAATGCGTCGGCGCTGGAGTTTCGCTCTGTGGCCGTGCAAAAAGCAGTGCTGTATGACGCACCCTCAAGTTCTGCGAAAAAAGTTTTGTTGCTCAGCCAATATTACCCTGTCGAAGTGATTGTTAATCTTGGCGAGTGGCTGAAGGTGCGTGATGCACAAGGCTCGATTAATTGGATCGAGGCAAAGCAACTTTCGGCAAAACATACGGTGCTAGTCAGTGCAAAAAATGCAGAAATTCGGCAAGCGGCAGATGCTGCGTCTAGCTTGGTTGCAACGTTGGAAAAAGATGTTGCGCTCGAGGTGCTGGATGAGAAACTGAATAATGGCTGGTTAAAAGTGAAGCATCGCGATGGCGTCACTGGATATATTTTGATTTCATCTGTCTGGGGTTTTAATTAAGTGCGGGGTTTTCATTAGATGGCAAAAATAGCAGGCCTTAAAAATAAGGGCGCTAAAATCGCCGTTCTTGGCGCCGGGGCATGGGGTACGGCACTGGCCATGAATATCAGTGAACGTCATCAGGTGTCGTTATGGGCACGCAATGCAGGCCACGTGTCCGGCATGCGCAAGGCACGTGCCAATCCATTGTATTTAGGTGATTTCCCTTTTAATGAGCAGTTGCAGGTTGAAGATGATCTGCAAACCGCGCTTAGCGGCGCTGACCTTATTCTCTCTGTAGTGCCAACGGCTGGTTTCAGAGCTATTCTGCAAGATATTAATAAACTTGGCTGTAATCTGCCTATCGTTTGGGCGCATAAAGGTTTGGAGCCTGTATCTGCAAAACTGCCGTATGAAGTGGCGCTTGAAGAGTTAGGCGCAGACCGAAACTGGGGTGCATTGTCTGGCCCTAGTTTTGCTGCTGAATTAGTCCGCGGCTTGCCAACGGCAGTTACCTTAGCTGCAAATGATGAGGCGTTTGCGAACGATGCTGCAGCCTTAATACATGGTGGAAATTTACGCGTCTACAGCAGTACCGATGTGATGGGCGTTTCTGTTGGCGGCGCGGTTAAAAACGTAATGGCGATTGCCGCTGGTATTTCTGATGGCATGGGTTTTGGTAACAATGCACGTGCCGCCATGATTACACGCGGTTTGGCTGAAATGACTCGCTTTGGCGTTGCGCTAGGAGCCTCGCCAGAAACCTTTATGGGCTTGGCTGGCG
>DAIDAH010000268.1 GCA_027310735.1 Methylotenera sp.
GGATGTACACTTTTCTGGGGGTTTACGGGTTGATGGCGCTATTCGAGGTAATGTGAGTGAACCAAACGCTAGTCCGAGCACTCTCATCCTTAGTGAATATGGCTACATTGAGGGCGCAATCAATGCCTCAAAAATTGTAATTAATGGTAAGGTGGTTGGGCCTGTAAAGTCCAGCCAGTTTATAGAGTTACAGCCGAAAGCGCGCATCGCTGGTGATGTATATTATAAATCACTGGAAATGCATACTGGGGCGGTCATTGAAGGTAAACTGGTTTATTTAGGTGATAATCCACAAGATGCAGTGCAAGATTCCGAGAGCGACAGTCGTTAATACTAGTCGACTCTCACAATGAGTAATAATAGATTTTATTGAAAATTTTAGGAGTACATGATGACAGCCCAAGCAGACTTACAGGAAGTTGAAATGCCGGCACCGTTGATTTTTACGGATAATGCGGCGAAGAAAGTAAAAGAGTTGATTGATGAGGAAGGGTCGCCGGATCTTAAGCTTCGCGTGTTTGTGAGTGGGGGCGGCTGTTCGGGATTCCAATATGGATTTACTTTTGAAGAAGAAGTGAATGACGATGATACGCAAGTGTTGAAAGATAGTGTTACTTTGTTGATTGATCCAATGAGTTTACAGTATCTGATGGGCGCTGAAATTGACTATCAGGATAGTTTGCAAGGCTCGCAATTTGTTATTCGTAATCCTCAGGCAACAACGACTTGTGGATGTGGATCATCTTTTTCAGTTTAGATTAGATATTCAGCAATAAAAAAGCCAAGCTTATGCTTGGCTTTTTTATTGGTTCTTAGCGTTTACTTATTGGTATAAAATCTCTACGCTCGCTCCCAGTATAGAGTTGGCGAGGGCGCCCGATTTTGTGATCTTCATCCGAGATCATTTCGCTCCATTGTGCAACCCATCCAGCTGTTCTGGCTAGTGCAAAAATGGCGGTAAACATAGAGTTTGGGATGCCCATTGCACGCATAACAATGCCGCTATAAAAATCAACATTAGGGTAGAGTTTGCGTGAAACAAAGTATTCATCTTCCAGTGCAATTTTTTCTAGCTCCATTGCCAGTTTAAACATAGGGTCATCATGAAGGCCTAGCTCATCAAGTACTTCGTGGCAGGTGGTGCGCATAATTTTCGCACGTGGATCCATATTGCGATACACCCTGTGGCCAAAGCCCATCAGGCGGAAGTTATCAGTTTTATCTTTGGCGCGTTTGATAAATTCGCCAATACGTGAAACATCGCCAATTTCTTCTAACATTTTTAACGTTGCTTCATTGGCACCACCATGGGCAGGCCCCCAAAGCGATGCAATTCCAGCTGAAATACAGGCGAATGGATTGGCGCCACTTGAGCCTACAAGTCTCACTGTTGAGGTAGAGGCGTTTTGCTCGTGGTCTGCATGTAAAATTAAAATGCGCTCAAAAGCTTTGGCTAATACCGGGTTGGGCGTGTACTTCTCACAAGGGGTAGCGAACATCATATGCATGAAATTTTCAGCATAGTTAAGATGGTTCTGCGGATACATAAATGGTTGTCCCAAGTTGTACTTGTAGCTCCAGGCAGCAATTGTAGGTACTTTTGCTAATAAGCGATGTGCTGAAATCTCGCGGTGTTTAGCGTCTCGAATGTCCATTGAGTCAAAATAAAATGCAGATAGAGATCCTACCACACCCACCATCACCGCCATTGGGTGTGCGTCACGTCTGAAACCACGAAAGATATTGTTTAGCTGGTCGTGCAACATAGTGCTGCCATTGATGGTATCTGTGAACTGTAGTTTCTGCTCTTGATTCGGCAGTTCACCATGTAGCAACAGGTAGGATACCTCCATGAAATTACAATGTTCTGCTAGTTGTTCTATCGGGTAGCCACGGTAATAAAGTAAACCGTGCTCACCATCAATAAAGGTGATGTTGGAGTCGCATGCAGCTGTAGACATGAAGCCTGGATCATAAGTAAAGACGCCGTGCTTGCCGAGGCTGCGTATATCAATTACGTCACTACCAAGGCTGCCAGAAAGTACTGGCAGCTCAATGGGTGCTGCACCGTTATCAAATGTCAGTGTAGCTTTCGTTGGTTTATTCATTATGGCTAGTCTTATAGAATTAAATCGTCGTTGATTGTAATTATACTTTAATGACACCGCAGTAGCTTAATCACTTATGTCGGGCTAAGTTAGTGTTGGTATATAGCACCAAGTATGCGCGCACCTTTTGCGCCAGTGACGTTGGGTAAGCTGGCAGTTTTGCTGTGTAAACATTGTCTTGCCAGCCATGCAAATGCTATCGCTTCTACCCAGTCCATACCAACACCTAATGCATCAGTGGTTGCTAATTTTTTGTCGTCTAATAATAGTTGCAGGCTTTGTATAAGCAGGTCATTGTGTGCACCACCACCACACAGGTAAATTTCGTCTACTTCATTGCAGAAATTGTTTAATGCATCATAAATGGAGTGTGCAGTTAGCGCTACTAAGGTGCGCGCAACATCTTCCGGCAGATAATTTGTGTCGATTAAAAGTTTGGAGAGCCATTTGTCATTAAATAAATCACGGCCAGTACTTTTGGGTGATGGCAATGAAAAGTAAGGTTCAGCTAACATTTTGGTGAGCAATGATTCAATTATCTTGCCTGAGTTTGCCCACGTACCATTGGCATCGTAGTCCAGACCTTTATGTTGTTTAATCCATGCATCTAGTAACATGTTGCCTGGGCCTGAATCGAAGCCAAACACTTCACCCGTGCTGCCAAGGTAGGTGATATTTGCGATGCCGCCGATATTGATGATGGCGCGGTTAGTTTGCGTGCTTGCAAACATGGCTTGATGAAATGCGGGCACTAGCGGTGCACCTTGTCCGCCAGCGGCAATATCACGACTTCTGAAGTCAGCAACGACTGTAATGTTGGTAAGCTCGGCCAATAGTGCAGCATTGCCTATTTGCAAGGTGAACCCAATGCCATCTGCAAAGCCAGGTCTGTGTCGTATGGTTTGCCCGTGGCAGCCAATTGCTATAATTTTGTTGGCGGATATTGCTGTGGAGGTAAGTAACTGATTTACGGCTTCGGCATAAAGCTGGGCTATTTGGTTGCTAATAAGCTCAGTAATTTCCAGTTCGTTGGTGGTTGGATGTTGTAGCGCTAAAATCTGAGTGCGCAAGCTTGGCGGGTAAGGTAAAAAAAACGTTTGTAAGGCAGGTTTTTGTTGAGTTGGGTCTGAGCCGTCATTATTAAAGTCGACAAGAGCCACATCAATACCATCCAAGCTCGTACCCGACATCAGTCCAATGAATAAATCTTCAGTCATGATGTCAGGGCAATTTTTAGTTGTAACTTGAGACTATTATTCGAGCGCGGCGATATTGCTGTTATCAAGCAGTTTAAGTTGTGCACTTAGCTGGTTGCTAATCGCATCAAATTTAACTTTATCCTGTTGTGCAATCGGGCTAGCTGTAGGTAGGGCAACCTTCATTGGATCGTGTTGCT
>DAIDAH010000269.1 GCA_027310735.1 Methylotenera sp.
TGCACATTCTTCTCGACCACGCCTTTCTCCCAGCCTGAGGCGACATTGCAGAAATCAGGATCAAACAGATAATGCGCGGTCATGGCGAAGAAACGTGTGTTGACGATACGGCCTTTACCTTTCTGCACCTTATCGACAGCACTCTTCATGTTGTCGTAGATACCGCGTTTAGTGATGCCACCTAATGCGGTAAAGGAGCGCGTATGCGCATCAAACAACATCTCATGACTTTGGGTGGGATAGGCGCAAATCATGAAGGCACGACTGGCGCAAAGTTTGGTATGTGCAGCGAGTATCTTGCGGTGGATGCCACCAATGACCAGCCACTCTTCACTCCAATCAAACTGAAATGCTTCACCTAAGGCAAAGTGAAGCGGAACGAATGCCTCCTTGGTGCTGGCAGCTGAGGATTGATTGCGCCAGTTTCGCACGAATTGGGTGACGCGTGAGTAGCACCCGGTGAATCCATCCTGCTTGATTTCATTAAACAGCATGAGTGCATTGCGCCGATCACGCTTGGGGCGGTGTGCATCAGCAACCAGCGCCATCAATATCCTGGGTTCAAACGGCGTGAGCTTGGTAAGCTTCGGAGATCTGCGATACTTTGGCTCTGAACTATCTGCAGCTTTTAGCCACTTCTTGATGGTATTGCGTGTGAGTGTGGTGCGTCTTGCAATCTCACTAATGGATAAATGTTCTCGAAAGAACATACGACGAATCTTGGCATACATGACCATGGTAATCACCTCATATACTCCTGCTCATAAAATAAGCAGGATACTGGTTTTATCTGGTCAAAATTCAACGCGCATAACTGCGATTATCTGGTCAATTTTAAATGCGCGTCAACAAGTCGGTAATAAATGTACTTTTTCTGTGGCGCTTGCACGCAGTCAAACCAACGCTGAAGAAGACACTGTAGTGCTGACGCCATGGATGAAATAACTGAAGTTCTTAACGGTTACTCCAATGGGACCTTGTCTCGCAGCCAAGTGATGAACATGCTTGGCTTAACTTGGTTTGGACAGCTATTTGAGCTAATGAATAATGCCTCAATTCCCATGCCAGCACCATCTGAAGCGTATGTTAAATCAATGACTGATGATGTTGTGAATATATTTAAGGAGAGTGAATGAATAAATCCAACAAACTCAAACTTACCCAAGCATTTCCGCGACTATTGCATGCTAATAAAGAAACAAACACGTTCTTTATCGAATGCGGCGACGGCTGGTATGACCTCATCTACAAGCTCTGCAGCGACATTGAAGAGGTACTTACGGCAAATTGCACTACTGATGATGACTGGCCACATGCCCTGCAGGTGAAAGAAAAGTTTGGCGGCTTGCGTTTCTATATCAGTCGCTCGCACAAAAATGCAGTATCAATGCCAGCTCCAGGTTTGGTTGAAGTTAGACCAATCTCTGATGTTGATGCCATTGGCGATTTAATCGAAGCGGCTGAAGCTAAATCGTTTGATATTTGCGAAGACTGCAGTGCACCGGGCAAGCTATACCAAGAATCTTGGTGGCACGTGAAATGTGACGCATGCGAAGCTATTTATCGCAAGAAGCGCGAAGAATTCTTAAAAGGATAGGCCGTGAAAGTTAAAGAACTCATCAAAGCGCTACTTAAACACGATCCAGAAGCTGAAGTGATGGTTGATGGGTATGAATCTGGTGTTAACGACGTGCGCAAAGTAGTACCAATCATTGCGTACAAAAATGCCAATAGACCATCTTGGTTTGGTAGGTACAGCGAGGCAACACCAGACCCAGAATATACGCCAGAAGGTGCTCAAGCAATCAATGCAGTCTACCTGCCACGTGACGATCATTACGATGCGGTTGAAGAGTAAATTACCACCCCTCACGTACACCGTCGCGACGGTTACGCGTAGGCGAATTTTATGAACAAATACCGCTGCAAGCCTTACTGGGCTTAGTTTTAGCCACTCCCTCGCGTGGGAGTGATTTTAAGGAAAATACGACATGATGACAACGTTAGAAGACCTGATACCGAAAAGTATTGACGACATTATTAGAAGAAATCGTGAGCTTGTAACGCTTTAAGTCGTGGCAGCAGAGTCATTGCCACGTCTACTCAAACCAATCGCTCCACGTCGTATTGATCAAGATAATGCCATTACTGATTGGCACTTCATCAAGCTTAACGGCGCGGGAATAGAAAAGGTCATGCTATTAGGTAACAAACCCGACCATCGCGCTTGGATTACGTCTGAAGTGCAGCAGATAGACCTTGAGAATCAACTTGTGATCACTAGGTCCGGCACGTTGTATGCACTATGTAAAAAGGGCGAAGGCGCACCATCATTCCAACACCTAGCCATGATCTGTGCAGCATTCAACCAATGGGGCTTCGGTGAATTCCTTGGCGTTCCAAAAATAGAGATGGAGTAGAGATATGACTGTATTACCACCGCTCAAACAAGATGAAGTCATGCGATGCCTGACGGGCTACTCTAAGTGCCGACTGTCACGCGTATTTACCATGCGCATATTGGGCCTTGATGATCCTCGGGACCTTCAGATGTTGATGAGCGAAGCTAACTTGCCGCTGCCTTCAGCCACCACTTTGATTTGTGCGCGAAGAGCTGAGGATTGGCTGCCGGAGCCAGCAGATGACGGGGTGTTATAGTATAACAGGGTGCAAGAGTCTTGCACCCCAGAGAGTGAAATGAGAAATCTTTATGAAAAAATTTGAAGAGCCAACATTGCTTGAAAGAAAAACTTGGTACATGGCTCAAAATTAAAGGTCTTGAATCATGACAATGCCACACGAACGCACTCGCTCCGTAATTGAAACTAAGAAATTCTTAGAGGAATTACGCTTGCGTGATGACATACCGGCCGACGTTAAAAAAGATGCGATTTGGTGTTTGCGTCATTATCCAACGGCCAGTGATCTTAAGATTGCAGCCTACGCGATAACAAGAAGCGGTATTGAAAATCCATTTGGAACGTCGGCCGATTATGACGAGCATAAACTGAATATGGAAAAATTGAAAAAATTACAGGAGTGATTAATGGGTGCAAGACTCTTGCACCCTGTTAGAGTCTAACACCCCAGAGAGTGATGATGGGTGTAAGAGTCTTACACCCTGCTAGTCCCGGCGCTGTGCTCTGGGAGAAACCAGTCTAGCACCCTGCGGTAAGCAGTGATGGGGTGCAAAAGTTTTGCACCCCATTTAGGAGACAAAATGATTAGAATTTACTTAGATTGCGAATTGACCCACCTGCCCGCCTATCCGCACGCAGACAGGCCTGGCGAAGAGCCGGGGCTTGTAAGCATTGGCTGCGCATCAGAAGATGATCAAATATTTTACGCAGAGAATGCTGATATGCCAGCAGAGCGCTGCAATGACTGGGTCATAGAGAACGTTTTAACACTGCTTGATGGCGGTGATGCACGCATGCCCTACTCGCAGATCGCTTCAAGTCTGAAAGCTT
>DAIDAH010000026.1 GCA_027310735.1 Methylotenera sp.
CGCCGCCTGTCATCTCGCGATGAGTGCCTTTATAAGCAATTTCTCGTTTCGTAAGAAATTCCACCGGTGCGCCAAGCGCGTCACCGACCGCCAAGCCCAGATAAGCGCCCAAGGCTTTAGAATATAGTGTCTTGTCATGCGGTGTATCAAGCATAGCTAGCGTTTACCTTGTAGTAGCCACCCAGCGCCAATACCTCACCTTCGCCTGACAATACTGGCTTTGCCAGCATGTCTGGAAAGAAGAGCAACTTAACAACAGGCACTTTAACTTCAAGAATCCAGTCACCAAACTCGTCAGCACGCTCTCGCGACGTAGTAAATGAAACCAAGTTATTGAACTGCACCAGACACTCGCCTTTTTCAATCCGACCTTCGGACATAGTAGGTTCATCATGACTATTGACCCCACGCCATAAGGTCACCCAGTCGCGCGCTGGAATGCCAAAGCGCTGCACGACAAATTGGCAGTATTCATACAACAAATCCAACTGCATATGAATACTGTTGTTGTGAAAACGGCTGGAGAACTTTTCTTCCATATAATCCATCCACGCATGCGATGGATACTTGTGCAATGGCGATTTGTGGAATGTCGGCGCTATGCCAAAACGGCTTTCTACCCAGCCTTTGAGAACAGCACCTTGCGGGCTATTGGAATCAAAACCCCAACCTTCCATCAACTTAAGGTAACTTGGTCGAAAACGGCGTACTTCGGCATGTTTAATTTCATAGGCGCTCGCGTTTAACTGAAACACTATGTCCATGTAACGCCGAAACTTTTCGGCTGAATCTACTAGGTCTGTTGCTTTTTCCAATAAATGAAACAAGCCGCGCTGCGTTTCGCGCACACCAGCGATGGTGAGCGCTTGTGGATGGTCATTAAACTCAGTAGAAGCAAGCAGCCATGACGGTACTCCAACCAGATTTGTTGAATACCAGTTTTGTGGACTGTTGTACTGATTAGCGTCTGACATGATGCAACAAGCAACAACCTGCCAGTTCTAAATTGGCAGGTTGTTATCGTGTTTAAACCGGACGGTTTTCGTTTGGGTTACGCACAGGGCCCATCAATTTAAGGCCCTCTTCATAGGTAATAACAGGATAGTTAGCGGTAAATTTCAGTGCTTTATCCGCAATCACATCTAACTTAGCTGCTGTATCAAGCTTTTTAAGATCGCCTTTTTCCAAGCGCAATAGCTCCAGTAATTCGTTGTATACAGTCGCTTCATCTAGCGGCAGAATAAAGAACGTTGCGCCACCCATATGCACCTGATATTTTTTTAACAAGTCGATATTGTTGCAAAAAATGAAATACTTGCCATCTGGCTGCAAAGTATCACCCAAGGCATCAACTAGCATATTGAGATAGCCAAAAGACAATAGATAGCTTGTGAAGAATGGGATGCCTTTTTCACCGGCATTAGCAATCGCCATTACTTGCGCTGATGACACTTCTGGTGGACGGGCCTCATCAGCAAATTGCTCTGCAAATTTAATTGCAAGCTCGCCGCGGAAACCAAAGCGACCAGGTACTTTTGTCGCTTCTTTTAATACTGGGTTTGTCAGGCGTTTTTCAGCGTCTAGTCTGGCGAATGCTGTTTGATCTATAGTGGTCATGCGTTGGTACTCCCTTTATCGTTGCGTATAAAATCTGCGGTTTTGAAAAATGCTTGCTGAAGTTGTCGTCGCAGCGTCGCATCGGTAACTACATCTTCCATTGCGCGCTGCATGCATAGCATCCAAGCATCACGCTCAGCTTCGCCAATGGAAAAATGAAGATGTTTTTGGCGTAAACGCGGATGTCCGCGCTCTGCCGAATAGACTTTCGGGCCACCCAGCCATTCCATCAGAAACTTCACCAGCACTTGTCTGGTATGGCTAAGGTCAGTCTCATGCATGGCACGAATATGACTCGCCTCTGGCAACGTATCCATATACTGATAAAACCTGTCCACCAACTTGATAATCTGCGCCTCGCCACCGATAGATTCAAAGTGTGGGTTGCTCATCATCTGTGGTAACTGTTTTAAATCGCCATATTGATTTGTGTCGGTTGGGTGTGCCATTTGCTTATCTTTTCTTTGGAAAGTCATTAAAAATGCAATCTAAAGCGCATGTAATCAAGCTTACGAAGCTTTAATGGCATGACCACCAAAACCATTACGCATCATCGATAGCAGTTTGTAGCTGTAACCAGTGGCATCTTGGCTTCTGAAACGCGCTTGTAATGCCAATGTAAGTACGGGTGCAGCAACCCCTTGTTCAACAGACTCCATTACAGTCCAGCGACCTTCTCCAGAATCAGCTACGTATGGAGCAATGCCTTGAAGCTCTTGGTCGCCACTCAAGGCATCCGCTGTCAAGTCGAGCAACCAACTGCGCACGACAGAACCATGACGCCATAATTCGGTAATTTCTGCTAGATCAAGATTGAACTCTTCCTTGCCTTTGATAAGGTCTAAACCTTCTGCCATCGCCTGCATCATGCCGTACTCAATTCCGTTATGGATCATTTTAGTAAAGTGACCTGAACCAACGGGTCCTACGTGTGCCCAGCCTCTATCATCTGCTGGCGCCAATGCTTTTAAAATAGGGGTTACCGCAGCAGCAACCTCTTTGGTGGCACCGACCATGAGACAGTAGCCATTATCTAAACCCCATACGCCACCAGACGTACCAGAATCCATAAAGCCAATGCCATGTTCAGCGAGCATCGCACCACGGCGCTGACTGTGCTTATAGTTAGAGTTGCCGCCATCAATAATGATGTCGCCTTTATTTAACATTGGAATCAAGTCTTTGATTTGATTTTCGGTAATGTCACCTGATGGCAACATCATCCAAACAATTTTTTGACCATCTAACTTACTCACTGCCTCAGTTACTGAAGTCGCAGGAACCAATCCTTCTTTCTTAGCGAGTGTACTAACAGTGTCGGCATTAAAGTCGAACCCAACTACCTCAATATTATTACGTAGCAAACGGGTTGCCATGTTGCCGCCCATTTTTCCCAAACCTATCATCGCTAATTTCATACAGCCTCCTTTAACTTACGAACATTCTTTAACTTGGTCTATTTACTGAGTGCCTATTAACTAAGGTAAGCGCACAGACAGCTAACGACTAAGCAAAGGTTGTACCAATGGTCAAAACAAAGCCAATAAATTAAATTATATTAAATATAATCAATAGGTTATAAAAATTAATTCCTTCTTACGTCTGTACTACCTTATCTATATACAAGCGTTGTAATTTTGTTCAATACAACACCATATTCACCCCATTGTCGGGTTTACGACACGACCGCACAAAGCCGAAAAATAACACGTAAAACAAAAAATATAATTTAAATTCAATAGCTTATGAAAATAAAAATGCGTTGGCACGCCCTTTGCTCTATTCACTTTGCATGACCGACAAACCATCCGGCGCCAGATAAGAAGAGTGATAGATAGCGACTCGGAATCGGAGGCCCGGCAGCAAACGGTCTTAAACGAACTTTTAATTTTTTTAAGGAGTACTGAAATGGCTGCATTACGTCAAATTGCCTTCTACGGCAAAGGTGGTATCGGTAAATCAACGACATCACAAAATACATTAGCCGCTCTGGCTGAAATGGGTCAAAAGATCCTAATCGTTGGCTGCGATCCTAAAGCTGACTCAACTCGTCTGATCTTGCATGCTAAAGCACAAGACACTGTACTTTCACTTGCTGCTGAAGCTGGTAGCGTGGAGGACTTGGAACTTGAAGATGTAATGAAGGTTGGTTATCGCGACATCCGTTGCGTTGAATCTGGTGGTCCAGAACCTGGTGTTGGCTGTGCTGGCCGCGGTGTGATTACATCAATCAACTTCCTAGAAGAAAACGGTGCTTACGACGGTGCTGACTATGTTTCTTACGACGTATTGGGTGACGTGGTTTGTGGTGGTTTCGCGATGCCAATTCGTGAAAACAAAGCTCAAGAAATTTACATTGTGATGTCTGGCGAAATGATGGCGATGTATGCAGCTAACAACATTTCTAAAGGTGTTCTTAAATATGCAAACTCAGGTGGCGTACGTTTAGGCGGCTTGGTATGTAACGAACGTCAAACAGATAAAGAGCTTGAACTAGCTGAAGCTTTAGCTGGCATGTTAGGTACTAAATTGATTCACTTTGTACCACGCGACAACATCGTTCAACACGCTGAATTGCGTCGTATGACAGTGTTGGAATACGCACCAGAATCAAAACAAGCTGAAGAGTATCGCCAATTAGCTCAAAAAATTCACGCTAACGCTGGCAACGGTACTATCCCAACTCCAATCACTATGGATCAGTTGGAAGACTTGTTGATGGACTTCGGCATTATGAAGAAAGAAGATGAATCTTTAATCGGTAAAGCTGTTGCTTAAGTAGTCAATCTAGCGGGGGCTTATGGCTCTGTATATAAAACTTAGATGTAAACCATAAGTTCCTCGCTGGCCCCTTTTGGAAGTTGTTTCAAAAATTGAGGGGGCTGAGAGTCTGCCAGACTTAAAGATGGTACTTAAAGCGCAAGCAATTTTTGAAACAACTTCATTTGAGATTAGGAGAAAGAAATGAGTTATACAGTTGATTTAGGCGTCAAAGGCGCAGAATTAATTGAGGAGGTTCTAAAAGCCTACCCTGAGAAATCTGCCAAACGACGTGCAAAACATTTAAACGTGCATGAAGAAGGTAAATCTGATTGTGACGTTAAATCAAACATTAAATCATTACCTGGTGTAATGACAATTCGCGGCTGCGCTTACGCTGGTTCTAAAGGCGTGGTATGGGGTCCGATTAAAGACATGATCCATATCAGTCACGGCCCTGTTGGTTGCGGTCAATACTCATGGGCTTCACGTCGTAACTACTACATTGGTACAACTGGTATTGATTCATTCGGCACCATGCAGTTTACTTCTGACTTTCAAGAAAAAGACATCGTGTTCGGTGGCGATAAAAAACTTGAAAAAATCATGGATGAAATTCAAGAACTGTTCCCACTCAACAAAGGTATTTCAGTGCAATCTGAATGCCCGATCGGTTTGATTGGTGATGACATTGAAGCTGTTTCCAAGAAAAAATCTAAAGAATACGATGGCAAAACCATTGTGCCAGTACGTTGCGAAGGTTTCCGTGGCGTATCACAATCTTTAGGTCACCATATTGCTAACGATGCGATTCGTGACTTTGTATTCGACAAAACGGACCCAAACAAAAATGAGTTCACAGGCACACCTTATGACGTTGCGATTATCGGCGACTACAACATTGGTGGTGATGCATGGTCTTCACGTATCTTGCTAGAAGAAATGGGCTTACGCGTCATTGCTCAATGGTCTGGCGATGGCTCTATTGCTGAGTTGGAAAACTCTCCAAAAGCTAAATTGAACATTCTTCACTGCTACCGTTCCATGAACTACATCAGCCGTCACATGGAAGAAAAGTACGGTATACCTTGGGTTGAATACAACTTCTTTGGCCCATCAAAAATAGAAGAATCATTGCGCAAAATCGCTAGCTTCTTTGATGATTCAATCAAAGAAAAAACTGAAGCGGTGATTGCTAAATACAGAGCACTAACTGATGCCGTAATTGCTAAATACAAACCACGTCTACAAGGCAAAAGAGTCATGTTATTTGTTGGCGGCTTGCGTCCACGTCACGTGATTGGTGCTTATGAAGATTTAGGCATGGAAGTAGTCGGTACTGGTTACGAGTTTGGCCATAACGATGACTATCAACGTACCACTCACTACGTTAAAGACGGCACATTGATCTACGATGATGTGACTGGCTACGAGTTTGAGAAATTTGTTGAAGCAGTGCAACCGGATCTAGTTGGTTCAGGTATCAAGGAAAAATACGTGTTCCAGAAAATGGGTGTTCCTTTCCGCCAAATGCACAGCTGGGATTACTCAGGCCCATATCACGGCTACGACGGCTTTGCCATCTTTGCCCGCGACATGGATATGGCAATTAACAGCCCAGTATGGGCGTTGACAAAAACCCCATGGAAAAAAGTAGCTTAGCCATAGTTTATGGTTAACCCAAGCTTAAAGGAGAAATAAAATGAGCCAGAGTGCTGAAAAAGTATTAGACCACTTCAAACTATTCCGTGAACCTGAATACAAGGAAATGTTCGCGAAAAAGAAAGCGGAGTTTGAATATCCAGTTCCAAATGAAGCTTTGCAACACACTATTGAGTGGACCAAGTCTGAAGACTATCGTGACAAGAACTTTGCCCGCGAAGCCTTAACTGTTAACCCAGCTAAAGCCTGCCAACCATTAGGCGCAGTGTTTGCAGCTAACGGTTTTGAAGGCACATTACCATTCGTGCACGGTTCACAAGGTTGTGTAGCCTACTATCGATCACACTTTAGCCGTCACTTTAAAGAGCCAACCTCTTGCGTATCTTCTTCTATGACTGAAGATGCAGCTGTGTTCG
Organism: Methylotenera sp.; assembly: GCA_027310735.1. Classification (GTDB taxonomy): domain Bacteria; phylum Pseudomonadota; class Gammaproteobacteria; order Burkholderiales; family Methylophilaceae; genus Methylotenera. The sequence continues at coordinate 6,456 of DAIDAH010000026.1, forward strand.
GCGGTTTGAACAACATGATTGATGGCCTTGCAAACGCTTATAGCTTATACAAGCCAAAAATGATTGCGGTTTCAACGACTTGTATGGCTGAAGTTATCGGTGATGACATCAACGCATACATCAAAACATCAAAAGAAAAAGGTTCTATTCCTGCTGAATTTGATGCACCGTTTGCACACACACCAGCCTTTGTTGGTAGCCATATCACCGGTTATGACAATGCATTGCACGGCGTGCTGACACACTTCTGGGATGGTAAGGCAGGCACTGCTCCTAAACTAGAACGTAAACCTAATGAAAGCATTAACTTCATCGGTGGTTTTGATGGCTATGTAGTAGGTAACAACCGTGAAATTCGTCGTATGTTCAAAGAGTTCGACATTGACTTCACGATGTTATGCGACCCTTCAGATGCATGGGATACACCTACAGATGGCGAGTTCCGCATGTATGATGGCGGCACATCACTAGAAGATGCAGCGAATGCAGTTCACGCTAAAGCGACGATTGCGATGCAAACCATCAGCACAGAAAAAACTGTGAAAATGATTGAAGAGCATGGTCAAGAAGTGGTACGTCTACATCACCCAGTAGGTGTAGCGGGTACAGATAAATTATTAATGGAATTATCACGCATCACTGGTAAAGACATTCCTGAATCATTGACTAAAGAACGTGGTCGTCTAGTGGATGCGATTGCTGACTCTAGCGCACACATCCATGGCAAAAAATTTGCCTTGTATGGCGACCCAGACTTAATGTTAGGTTTAACTGCATTCTTACTTGAGTTAGGTGCTGAGCCAGTAACCGTATTGTCAACTAACGGCGATGAAAAATGGGCAGCTAAAGTGCAGGAATTGTTTGATGCAAGTCCATTCGGTAAAGACTGCAAAGTCTACCCGAAGAAAGACTTATGGCACATGCGTTCACTGTTATTCACTGACCCAGTTGATTTCTTGATTGGTAACACATTCGGTAAATACTTGGATCGTGATACAAAAACACCATTGATCCGTATCGGCTTCCCGATCTTTGATCGCCACCATAAACATCGTTATCCAGTATGGGGCTACCAAGGCGGTATGAATGTATTAGTCACTATTCTTGATAAGATTTTTGATGTTATGGATGCAGATACTAACGGTATCGCTACTACTGACTATAGCTTCGATATTATTCGTTAACTGGTTGGCGAAGCCGTTATCAGCCAAAAACTGGTAGCGGCAACGTCTTTTAAAAGAGCGAACCTCTAAAGGAAATAGTATGGCAAACGTAACATTTAGCTCACCAAAAATGAAGAAAGACATTACCGTTTATGCAACGGCCGGTGATTGCAGCACATTATTATCATTAGCAAAAGAACACAAAGTACCAGTGGAATTTGAATGCGAAAATGGTGAGTGTGGCTCTTGCGCAGTAGAAGTTGCAATCTTGGCTAACAAACAGCCAATGGGCATGCATCTTACTGAGAAAGAAAAAACTGTACTTAAACTCGCTGGCAAGATCACAAAAAAACAGATTGAAGAATCTGAAACGACTGACTTACCACCACCATGGCGTCTGGCTTGTCAGTTCATTGTTCGCAATGAAGATATTCTCGTTAAGTTTTAAGCTTTAAATTTAGGTTCTAACGTATCACTTTTAATTGCTGTGTAGTTCTATCGTTGGTCATCTTATTGAGTGGGCTGAAAAACGCCAATGTCTTTGCGATTAAAACTTGCAGTAAATACCCCGCTATTTTTGGCGGTTGCTTGATTCTCCCCTTCGGATTAAATCCGAATTTTAAAGCCTCCCACGTGGAGGCTTCTTTTTATCTAAATACACATATCTAATAAGCATGACTTTACTGAGATGCGCTATTAAGATTTTTACCGTACGTGTCAGCACGGATTTACACCAGTAAAATTGACATCTAAATTAACCTCCATGCCTAAAACATGAGCATAAGGTATACCCCTATATTATGGAAGTAAGGAGAGTAATTATGTTTCAAACATCAATGAATCGTAGTGCTACACTTTTAACGTTTATGATTGCAGCAAGCTTTCTAAGCGCTTGTGCAACAACTAGCGACCTGAGTAAGGTGAAATCTACTGCCGATGAAGCACTTCAAATGGCTCAGCATGCAAATCAAAGTGCTGCAGAAGCCACATCTGCCGCGAATGCTGCTGAACAAAAAGCCGATCAGGCAAATCAGACTGCTAGCAATGCTATGACAGAAGCTAACAAGGCAAATCAGACAGCAAATAGTGCTATGAGCGAAGCAGATAAGGCGATGCAAGAGGTTAACAACCTCAATACGAAACTTGACCGAATGTACCAAAAATCAATGCAAAAATAGTCAACACTTACGCCACTGATATAGTGGCGTAAGTGTTATATCAGCCAGAAAATGTGCTGACAAAGCATTACTTTAACCTGATTTTTTATGAGTAAAGTACCGCATTATCAATTGGAATAAAAGCGATGTTACGGTTAAGTGTTTTTTTTGAAGTATGCATTACCGTAGTCGTGCTAATGCTTAATGTGATGGAGTACGCTAATGCTGCAAACTATCCTATGCCATCTGGTGATAACAGCATCGTTGGAAATATACAGGTTATCAGTATCGTTAATCCAGACTTGACACTGCTCGACATCGCTCGCCATTATGACCTTGGTTATGACGAGATCACTCGCGCTAACCCCGAGATACCAACATGGGTACCCAAAATAGGTAGTCATATCACTATCCCCACCGAGTTCATTCTCCCCCCTGCCCCGCTACAAGGGATTATCATCAATATTCCACAACGGCGCTTATTCTATTTTCCTAAACCAGATCAGCAACAAATTACACAGGTTTATACCTACCCTATCAGTATTGCTCGTGAGGGCTGGTTTACGCCATTAGGACAAACCAGCATTATCGCCAAACATCGAGACCCAGCATGGTTTGTTCCAAAGAGCATTCTTGAAGAGCATCGTAATAATGGCGAACCGGATTTTCCTGACTATTTTCCACCTGGCCCGAATAATCCAATGGGCATGCTCGCACTCCAGACTGGTTTCCCTGCGATATTTATTCATGGTACCAACAAACCATGGGGAATAGGAATGCGCACCAGTCATGGTTGCTTACACCTTTACCCAGAGGATGCCGCACAGTTATTCGAAATGGTTTCTGTTGGGACACCTGTACGAATCATTGATGCGCCTATCACTATCGGGAAGCTAGATAGTGCGCTTTATATGAGCGCATCTAAACCCATCAAAGAATATACAAATACACAGTCAATTCTCACCAGAGCGACATCTGCCTTAATTAACTATTCAAATCACCAAATGCAAGCCCGCACCACAAAAATAGACTGGTCAAGATTGCAAGATACCGTGAAAGACGGCAATATTTTGCCAACCCCAATCAGTCAAGGCACATTAAGTTTAAAAGAAAAAATTGCGGGCATTAAGCCACAGCCTTATGCCTATAATCCATATGGAGTAAATGCAAATAATGCAGTTCCTCCAGACGCGCCTTAATTGAGAGTACATAAGACTCATCTACCGGAAATTCAAGCTCATCATTACATTAACAGAAAAATTTTCGTAAAATTTTGTTAGACTTCCCCACAGATAAAATTAAACCCAGTTCATGACATCTGCAGTAAAAATAGGAGAAAACTACCTTATGAATTCAGTGAATAGTACAACGCTTGTCCCATTCGCCTCCGATGGCACTTGCTTCAACCCAACGTTACGTTGTCCAAAATCAGGAAAATATACGGTTGGAGAAAGTGGTAAGGAAATCACATTCGATGATTTCTCCGCTGCGCTGGAACACATTATGATGATGTATACCCCTAGATGGCGGCGCCCCAACCAAGCCGGAGACTGGGAAATTGTTTCAACCATTAAATGGGAATTGATACCTCAGAAGTACCTGTAATCATATGGACGGATGTGTGTAATATCCTTCAGTTTTAATCTACTCAAGTGTTTAATACTGCCCCCTGTAAATGCTGCAAATGCAGCGAACTCTTAAGGGCTCATACCCAGAGCCATGTGCGCTAGCGCACAGCAATTCCACCTAACTTAAAATAAGCTTAACGTTCTGATGGTGCCTCATTAATTGAGATGCTACTGAAAAAAACAGTATGGAAGCAACGTCTACTCACAACCATTTCGATAAGTAAAAACTATTAACTTAATCCAATATATTGATTTAACAAATCAACAGAGTTTCTTTAATATACACATGTGCTCAGGAAAAACATCTCCTGAAATTAATTTCAATACTTAAATAAAGGATATAAAAATGGCTAACACAGTACCTAATGTAGTATTTAAAACCCGCGTTCGTGACGAAAGTATCGGCGGTCAAAACCCATTTCGCTGGCAAGATGTCAGCACTGCAGACATCTTCAAAGGCAAGAAGATTGTGATTGTTGCACTGCCAGGTGCATTTACACCAACCTGCTCCAGTACCCATCTACCGGGTTTCGATGCTAAGTACCAAGAGTTTATTGACCAAGGCATTGATGAAATTTACTGCCTAAGCGTGAATGACGCATTCACCATGTTCCAATGGAGCAAACACCTTAGCATCAAAAATGTAAAAATGTTGCCAGATGGTAACGGTGACTTCACACGTTTAATGGGCATGCTGGTTAAGAAAGAGAATCTGGGTTTTGGCAATCGCTCATGGCGCTACTCTATGTTAGTAGACAACGAACAAATCGTTAAGATTTTTGAAGAACCAGGTAAAGCAGACAATCATCCTGAAGATCCATTCGGGATGAGCGATGCTGACACGATCCTAAACTTTATTAAACAGAAGTAAGCGTTAGGTTGCAGGACTTGGGCGATGCAAAACTTGGTGTCGCCCTATCTTGATAAAACAATAAGTTTTACAAATCATCATCAGCAACAAAATAGAATACACACCATTAAGAATTGAGAGTTTCCACATGAAGACATACGACTACGATTTATTTGTAATTGGCGCAGGCTCCGGCGGCGTACGCGCAGCACGCATGGCCGCAGGTCATGGCGCACGTGTTGCCATTGCAGAGGACAGGTACTTTGGCGGCACTTGTGTCAATGTAGGCTGTGTGCCTAAAAAGTTATATGTCTATGCCTCTCAGTTCAGCGAAAGCTTTTCAGGTGCGGCGGGATTTGGCTGGCAGCTTGAGAAGCCAGACTTCAACTGGTCAACACTAGTCGCCAATAAAGACAAAGAAATCCAAAGGCTACAAGGTGTTTACGACCGCCTATTGCAAGAAAGTGGTGTCACTGTCATCAATGGCAGAGCGCGTTTAGCGGATGCTCATACTGTGATAGTGGCTGACAAGCACTATAGCGCCGAGCGCATACTGGTAGCTACTGGTGGCTGGCCTTTTGTGCCAGACGTCATCGGCAAAGAACACATTGTCACCTCCAATGAAATCTTTAATCTTGAAACGCTACCAAAACACATCGTGATTGTTGGCGGCGGCTATATTGCCGTTGAGTTTGCTGGCATCCTTAATGGCTTGGGCGTTGAGGTCAGCATTTTTGAACGCGGACAAAAAGTATTACGTGGCTTTGATGAAGATGTACGTGACTTCCTGATTCAAGAAATGACGAATAAAGGCATTCAATTTCACTTCAATACCGAAATTGATCGTATTAAAAAACACGAAAGTGGCCTTGTTGTACATTCCACAGAAGGCAGAAATATAGCCACTGACCTCGTTATGTACGCAACTGGCCGAGTGCCAAACACCAAAGGCATTGGTCTTGCAGAATTGGGCGTGGAGATGGATAGCGTTGGTGCAATCAAAGTAAATGACGACTACCAGACCAACATTGCTTCTATCTATGCATTGGGCGACGTGACAAATCGTGTTAATTTAACGCCGGTTGCTACAGCTGAAGGCATGGCGCTAGTCAATAAACTCTATGCTAATAAAGTAGGCAAAGTCGACTACGATAATATTCCAACAGCGGTATTCAGCCAGCCTAACATCGGCACGGTCGGACTAAGTGAGTCTGAAGCACGCACGCAGTATCCGAATGATATTGATATTTACAAATCAGTATTCAAGCCCATGAAAAACACACTTTCAGGCATCAACGAAAAAACGATGATGAAAATGATTGTAGTACGCAGCACAGATAAAGTCGTCGGCATGCATATGGTCGGGCAGGATGCCGGGGAGATTATTCAAGGCATGGCTGTTGCAATTAGAGCCAGTGCAACAAAAGCGATTTTTGATACGACAATAGGTATACATCCAACTGCAGCAGAAGAATTTGTGACCATGCGTAAGCCTGTGGCATAAAACAAGTATTACGGCGCTTAATGCGGCTGAGAAAGACGTTACCAAGTAGAATACGTAAAATCATGAGTCGGCATTCATTGAAGCACACAGAGCCACTTTAAACCAACCGAGTATTATGACTAACACACAAGCAGCACATACGTGTTGATGTGAATCAATCAAAGGAGAAATATTATGTGGACTAAACCAGCAGCTACAGAAATGCGTTTTGGCTTTGAAGTAACAATGTACGTAATGAACAAATAATTTCGATTAATTTAAGTAAAGTACTGCGAAAAGCAATACCTTACTTAAGTTATCGAAAGAAATTGTCATAAAAAAAACCTAACCAGCGATGGTTAGGTTTTTTTTATGGTTAGCAAGTGCTTAGATTCAATCTATTGCTAGATTAATCATAAGACCGATGAACATATTAATATCTATCACCCATGAACCAAGCATATAAAATTAAATATACAGCGCGCACTTAAACAGTGCATATTGTAGAATTGCCTAAATTTCACATATTGGTCATAACGTGCATAAATTAACTGATTGGATGCGAGGCTTCTCCCCTGAGCCTATCGCAGTCAACTATACAGAACGTTTACGTGCCTGCATTGGCGCTTTCACAGGCATCTTACTGACTAGCCTGCTAACATATTTAATAGACGGTAATACCAGTTCGATTCCATATTTAATAGCCCCCATGGGCGCTTCTGCTGTGTTATTGTTCGCCGTTCCTTCAAGCCCTTTGGCGCAGCCTTGGTCTATTATCGGCGGCAACATGTTGGCAGCTTTAATTGGCGTCACTTGTACAATGTGGATTAGCAACACTGTGTTAGCTGCCTCCCTCGCCGTTGGCCTTTCGATCTTTGCCATGTTTTCCCTCAGATGCATACATCCACCTAGCGGCGCTGTAGCGTTAATTGCAGTACTAGGCGGCAGCTCAATTCATGCACAAGGTTATAGCTTTGTGATTTTTCCCGTGGGAATCAACTCCCTAGTTCTGCTTATAACAGCAATCATTTTTAATAATGCTACGCGCCGCACATACCCTCACGTTACAGCAAAAAGTAGCGACACTCATCTGACGAAGGATATTCCGCCAGAAATGCGTTTCGGCTTTACCGCTAACGATTTAAATGAAGTTCTGAAAGAATATAACCAAGTATTGGATGTCAGCCGTGACGACTTGCAGAGCCTACTGCAACAAACTGAAATGCATGCCTACCGTCGCCGCTTTGGCGAGATTACTTGTGCTGACATTATGTCGAAAGATGTGGTCAGTGTAGAGTTTGGCACAGAGCTGGAGGACGCCTGGGCTATGATGAGAAAGCATAAAATAAAAGCATTACCCGTGATTGACAGAGCTCGCCGTGTCATTGGCATCATTACTCAAATTGATTTCATGAAGAATGCCAATCTAGATGTATATGATGGTTTTGAAATGAAACTCCGCCGTTTCATCCAAAAAACAACCAAATCATATTCAGAAAAGCCAGAAGTAGCAGGTCAAATCATGACTTCTCCAGCGGTCACAGCTAATATAAATATGCACATCATCGAACTGATTCCACTAATGACGCAACATCGTGTGCATCATCATATTCCTGTAATTGATGATAATCGGCAGCTAGTGGGAATCGTAACGCAATCCGATTTAGTCTCAGCCCTTTATCATGGACGTATGGCCAATCTTCGTACACTAGGCTTATCTTCTTAGCATGAATTACTAACTAAAACGACCATTCAATCTTTACCTGCAAATAACGCCTTCTGTATCATTCCCTACGCACCCCACCCCAATTGTCGTGTTTACGACGAAACGACAATTTAAGAAATAAATAATAAAATCAATCAGTTAAAATTTATAACTGACTGGCATGTTGCTTGCTATTGTTAATGTGAGATATAAAGACAAAGGCAACGCATCATGGCAACCCTCAGCGAGAAGGTGCAGGACGTTTTTAACGAGCCAGGCTGTGACAAGAACCAAGCCAAGGGCGATAAAGAACGCAAGAAAGGTTGTACCAAGCAACTAACACCGGGAGCTGCGGCCGGCGGCTGTGCGTTTGATGGCGCTAAAATTGCCTTACAGCCAATTACCGATGTAGCACATTTAGTGCATGGCCCGATTGCCTGCGAGGGTAATGGTTGGGATAACCGCGGCTCCAAGTCTTCTGACTCGCAACTCTATCGCACAGGCTTTACTACCGACATCAGCGAACTGGATGTGATTTACGGCGGTGAAAAACGTCTTTATAAATCCATCCGAGAAATTATCGAAAAATACGATCCACCTGCCGTATTTGTTTATCAAACTTGCGTCACAGCACTAATTGGCGATGACATTGAAGTAGTCTGCAAAGCGGCAACCGCTAAATTCGGCAAACCAATTATTCCCATCAATGCGCCGGGCTTTGTGGGTGCAAAAAATTTAGGCAACAAACTGGCTGGCGAGGCTTTGCTAGAGCACGTCATCGGCACGGAAGAACCTGAGTTCACCACGCCTTACGACATTAATATTATTGGAGAATACAACTTGGCTGGCGAACTGTGGCAAATCAAACCATTGTTCGACGAGCTTGGCATCCGCATTTTGTCATGTATTTCCGGCGATGCTAAATATAAGGAAGTCGCCTATTCACACCGCGCCAGAGCCGCCATGATGGTGTGCTCAAAAGCCATGATTAACGTGGCACGCAAGATGGAAGAACGCTACGGAATTCCATTTTTCGAAGGTTCGTTCTATGGTATTTCAGATACCAGCGAAAGCCTGCGCCAGATTGCAAAACTACTAGTAGAACGCGGCGCACCGAGTGACATTATTGATCGCACTGAACAAGTGATCGCACGTGAAGAAACGCGTGCTTGGGTACAAATCAATCATTACCGCACCAAGCTCGAAGGCAAAAAAGTATTGCTCATTACTGGCGGCGTTAAGTCATGGTCTGTGGTTTCCGCCTTGCAGGAAGGCGGCATGGAAATCGTCGGTACCAGCGTAAAAAAGTCCACTGATGAAGACAAAGAAAAAATCAAGGAACTGATGGGCGAAGACGCGCATATGTTCGATGACATGCGCCCACGCGACATGTATGCGATGCTCAAAGAGTGCCGCGCTGACATTATGCTTTCAGGCGGTCGTAGCCAGTTTGTTGCGCTCAAGGTAAAAATGCCTTGGCTAGATATTAATCAAGAGCGCCACCACGCTTATGCTGGTTATGTTGGCATGGTAGAACTGGTAAAACAAATTGAGCAAGCGCTATTTCACCCAGTGTGGGCTCAAGTACGCAAACCTGCCCCTTGGGAAACGATTACACAGGAAGCGCTACATAATATTGCACCCATCAGCCGCACAACCCACTATTCAAGCCTTACTGCTGGAGCGCGTCATTAACATGGCATCCGTCAATACAAATCATAAATCCTGCACGGTTAATCCGCTAAAAATGAGCCAGCCTTTAGGTGCTACGCTGGCCTTTATGGGTTTGAATCACTGCATGCCAACCATGCACGGCTCACAAGGTTGCACATCATTCGGGCTGGTGCTATTTGTGCGCCACTTCCGTGAAATGATCCCTATGCAAACCACCGCCATGAACGAGGTGAACACTATTCTTGGCGGCATGGATAACATCGAGCAAGCCATCATGAACATCTGGTCGCGCGCTAAACCGGATATTATTGGTCTAGCTTCCACTGGTTTAACCGAAACCAAGGGGGATGATGTCGATGGCTACATCAAGCTCATCCGCACCAAACACCCTGAAATTGCCGAGATGGAAATTGTCTACGTTTCCACACCAGATTACGTTGGCGCTTTTCAGGATGGATGGAGCAAAGCAGTAACAAGCATCGTGCAGGAAATGGCTGTGCCGTGTTTATCAATACAGGCCAACCGCGTCAATGTGCTGCCAGGTGCGCACTTAACCCCTGGCGACATTACCGAAATCCGCGAGATGATTGAAGCCTTCGGCCTAGACCCTGTATTTATCCCGGACATTTCAGGATCATTGGATGGACACATTCCAGAAGACTTTACGCCAACCACACTGGGCGGAACCACACTGAAACAGCTACGCACCATGGGCGAGGCAAGAGCCAGCATCGCTATCGGCGAACAAATGCGCGAAGCAATAACAACGCTAGAAATTAAAACCGGCGTGCCATGCAAACTATTTGACCGCCTGACTGGCTTGGAAGCAAATGACAATTTGCTGCAATATTTATCTGAAATATCTGGCAAGCCAGTACCCAATAAATATCGCCGCCAACGTAGCCAATTGCAGGACGCTATGCTGGATGCGCACTTTTTTACAGGCGGCAAAAAAGTGGCTATTGGTGCCGAGCCAGATTTACTGTGGTCACTTGGTAGTTTTCTGGCTGAAATGGGCTGTGAAATTAGCGCAGCCGTCACCACAACGCAATCTCCAATATTAGAAAAAATGCCCTGTGAAGAAGTTCTCATCGGTGATTTGGAAGATTTAGAAGCACGCGCTAAAGATTGCGACCTGCTCATCACCCATTCACATGGCAGACAAATGGCAGATCGATTGAAACTGCCATTTCTACGCTATGGCATCCCTACGTTTGACCGCCTAGGCGCGGCACACAAGGTGACTGTAGGTTACAGCGGCACAAG
>DAIDAH010000270.1 GCA_027310735.1 Methylotenera sp.
TTGAGACTCTCTTAATTCGTGTTATTGCACCAAGGTAGTGAGTTTTTTTAACGTATTAGCTCAAACTTTCTAGGGATGTCTCAAGCAGATTGTTATTACACAGTAAAAAGTTTCCGAGCATCACATTTGAGACTATGCTCATGTTGAATGTAAGTGATGTTGCAATGATTGTTGGAGGAAAGTTTTTTTATATCAAATTTAGTTTTAAATATTTAGGCGCTTGCATTATATCTTTTAAGTAATTATTTTTGTTAAACATAAGATGTATATTATTTGCATCTTAAATAAGATGTATGTATTATGCATCTTATGAGTCGGAAGATTCTATAAGTTATTTTTAACAACAATCTTTACTTAAAGGAACAAAGTTATGAGCGCAACTTTTACAAAGTCGATGGCGCGTAATGTTTTTTATGGTGGGGGAGTATTTTTCTTTCTGCTGTTTATAGCACTTGCTTTCGATACCATGAAGGTCCTTCCAACTCGCGACAACAGTCAGAACATTACCCCAGCTGTAGCACACGGCAAAAAGTTATGGGAAACGAACAACTGTATCGGCTGCCACACTTTACTCGGTGAAGGTGCATATTTTGCACCAGAACTAGGCAATGTATACGTTCGTCGCGGGCCTGATTTCATTAAAGCATGGATAAAAGGCCAGCCGACAGGCGTGCCGGGACGTCGCCAGATGCCGCAGTTCAATCTATCAGACCAGGACATTGATGATGTGATCGCATTCCTTAAGTACACGTCAGGAATTAATACCAACAAGTGGCCGCCAAACATCGAAGGCTAGTCCGTCATTAACTCAGGAGATTATGAATAATGAAATATACGTCTCAAGCAGTGGCGAAGCCTTACTTCATCGCTGCAATTGCCTTGTTCCTAGGTCAGATTATATTCGGTTTGATCATGGGGCTACAATATGTGGTTGGGGACTTTTTATTCCCTGCCATTCCTTTTAACGTTGCACGTATGGTGCATACCAACCTATTGATTGTATGGTTACTGTTTGGCTTCATGGGCGCATCTTATTACTTGATTCCAGAAGAGTCCGAAACGGAGCTGTTCTGTCCAAAATTAGCCATTGCAACATTTTGGGTGTTCCTAGTAGCTGGTGTGCTTACGATACTCGGCTATTTGCTTGTACCCTATGCTTCGCTGGCAAAATGGACAGGTAATGACCTACTCAACACCATGGGACGAGAGTTTCTGGAGCAACCGTTGCCAACCAAAGTGGGTATCGTGTTAGTGGCACTATCTTGGTTGTTCAATATCGTCATGACTGTACTGAAAGGCCGTAAAACGGCAATTAGTTTAGTATTATCTCTCGGCATGGCTGGCTTAGCTCTATTCTTTCTGTTCTCATTCTACGATCCGGTCAACCTTGTTAAAGATAAATTTTACTGGTGGTGGGTGGTGCATTTATGGGTAGAAGGTGTGTGGGAACTAATCTTAGGTGCGTTATTGGCTTTTGTATTAATCAAAGTTACAGGTGTAGACCGTGAAGTGGTTGAGAAATGGTTGTATGTCATCATTACTATGACTTTAGTCACAGGCATCATCGGTACTGGTCACCATTACTTCTGGATTGGTGCTCCTGCGTACTGGCAATGGTGGGGTTCAGTATTCTCAGCATTAGAACCAATACCATTCCTGATGATGACTATCTTTGCTTTCAATATGGTGAATAAGCGTCGTCGTGAGCATCCAAACAAAGCGGCCGTATTATGGGCGTTGGGTACGAGTGTGATGGCTTTCCTTGGGGCTGGCTTGTGGGGTTTCTTGCATACACTTGCGCCAATTAACTATTACACCCATGGCACACAGTTGACCGCAGCACACGGACATTTAGCATTCTTTGGCGCATATGCATTAGTGGTATTAACCATGATCTCTTATGCAATGCCAGTTTTACGTGGCCGTGCGGCTAATCCTGAAAGAGCGCAGATCATGGAGATGTGGTCATTCTGGTTAATGACCATCTCAATGTTCTTTATTGCCTTATTCTTGACGGGTGCTGGTGTTGTACAAGTATGGTTGCAGCGTCTATCACCTACGCCAATGGGTTTTATGGCAGTGCAAGATCAAATCTCGATCTTCTACTGGGCACGTGAAGGTGCCGGTGTGATGTTCTTGATTGGTTTGTTGCTTTACATTGGTAGTTTCTTTGTTAAAGGCAAGAGCCATGCGTTTGAGTAGTGCTACGCATTAGTAATCAGTGAGAGGGGCTAAGGCTCCTCTCTACTAACTAAAGTGACAAGCAAGTGCGATTATTGCCTGCTACGAGCCCTTCAGTAGTCAACAGTCATAAAGTAATACTAAAGTTATCAATCGTACGACTTCATTCTCTTATTGGAATAAACCAGTGGACGCTAGTACCAACACTCCAGATTCAGTGATGTTGACAGAAGCTCAGCAAAACCCAAATATCAAGTCCGAAAAAGGTCAGGGAGATTTACCCGGTGATCTTGCACTATGGATATTTATTTTTGCAGAAATGCTAGTGTTTGGCGTGCTATTCGTCGCCTACGCATTTACGCGAGCCAACAACGTAGCACTGTTCAATGATTCACAACTTACCCTGAGCCAAACTTCAGGTGCAATCAATACATTAGTGCTGATTACCAGCAGCTATTTTGTCGTGCGTGGTGTTTCAGCTATCAAGCGTGGTTTATCCAAACAATGCGCGCACTGGCTGACAGGCGCGCTATTACTTGGCGGTGTGTTTATCAGCATCAAACTTGTAGAGTTCTATGCCAAGTTCGCTGCTGACATCACCATGAGTACCAATACCTTTTACATGTTTTACCTATCACTCACTTTTTTCCATTTTATGCATGTGCTGATGGGTATGGTGATACTCGGTTCAATTATCGCGAAAGCGCATAGAGGCGGTTACAGCGCTCAAGAGCATGCCGGTGTAGAAACTGGCGCCTCATTCTGGCACATGGTCGATTTTTTATGGATTATTTTATTCCCGTTGGTTTACATCATTCGCTAACAAGATTATGAACAACACTCACGCGCTATCAAACCGACTACTTACGATCATCTGGCTAATACTGGTCGCACTCACAATTGCTACATTCAGTATTGGAGAGGCTGGATTGTCAGGCAAGCATGTCATGCTCACTTTACTCGCCATTGCCTTAATAAAAAGCCAAATCGTAGCCAATTATTTTATGGATCTGCGTAATAGCAAACTGATTTGGCGCAGCATCATGTTCGGTTATTTTTTGATTGTTGGCGGCCTGATCTGGCTGGCTTACCTAATAGGCTTGAAATAATTTCGAATACTCTCAAATCAATGACACTTACTTTAAAACAGCACTGGACGCATCATGGAAACACCACCCTTTTACCAACAGCATGACAGCGAAGTAGAAATGTTTGAGCGTGCATGGCGCAACCAATTACCTTTACTCATTAAAGGCCCCACAGGTTGTGGTAAAACACGCTTT
>DAIDAH010000271.1 GCA_027310735.1 Methylotenera sp.
GAGTAGATATCATAGGAACGTTCGCCACGCCCGCTTTGCTCGATGACCATTGGGATATATCCCAAAGCTTTTGGATCCCAGTCTTGTTGCGCTTGCGGTTGTTGCATTCTATTCACCTATGCATTTCCCATTAAATCATCAAATTTAACTTTTTTATCACTTACTTTAGCTTTAGATAACACCCAGCTAACAGCATTCTCTTCAGTAGCAAGTGCAGATGGCTCATCCAGACGCTTAGGATCCGCGTAGTACCATGTGACCACATCTGCTGGACGCTCAAAACTTTGTGAGAACGTATCAACCATTGCACGAATTTGATCTGCATTAGCATGCAAGCCATTAGTATTAATCAACTCACCTAAAATCAAACGAAGCTTAGTGCTACGCTTTGCTTGATCTTCGAACATTGATGGCTCTAATTTAATGTTACTCAAATCAGCGCCGCGTTGTTTAAGATTTTGCTCTGTAGTTTGCATCATACGATTGATTTCTGTACCAAGCAATACACGAGGAATTTCAAAGTCAGCACTATCAACTAAAGCTTGGAACACTTGTTCCTTTAATTTTGCGCTAACACGCTTTGCAACCTCCTGAGTCAGACTCTCAGTAATCTCAGCCTTCATTTTCTCAACATCACCATCTTCAATGCCTAAGCTTTTTGCAAAGTCAGCATCAATTTCAGGATATTTAGGTTGTGAAACACTGACGTAAGTTACTTCGTAGCTAACGGTTTTGCCTGCCAACTGCTCTGGATTATGATCAGCAGGATAGGTAATTTCAAATTGTTTAGTAGCACCAGCCTTACCGCCAGTCAATTGATCATCAAATGACTCAACACGTCCAGCTTCGCCCAACACCAAGTCAATACCAGCATCACCAGTAGACTCAACTTCTTTACCATCAATAGAGGCTTTTAGCGTCACATTAATGCGATCACCTTTTTTAGCTGCTCGCTTAACTGGCTCATAACTTACACGCTGTTTAACCAAAACATCTAAAGTTTTCTGCACATCAGCAGCCCCTACTTCAAGGACTGGGCGTTCAATTTTTACTTTAGACAAATCACCAATGGTGACTTCTGGGAACACTTCAAATGTAGCCGTGTACTCTAAAACACCACTAGCAGCCTCAAATGGCTTATGTTCAATATTAGGATAACCGGCAACACGCAGCTTATTCTCATCCACAGCATCACCGAAACTTTTTTCAACAGCACCTGAATAGACTTCATCACGCACTTGATCACCATAATGCTGATTCACCAAACCCATTGGCGCTTTTCCTGGCCTGAATCCAGAAAATTTAGCTGTACGTGATATTTGGCTTAAGCGCTGACTGATTTGCGCTTCGAGTGGCTGAAGAGGAACCGTAATCGTGATACGGCGCTCAAGTTTACTGATGGTTTCGACATTCAATGCCATGCTGTAATTCCTAAGTTCTAAATGCAGACTGTGAGCAGACGTTCGCTACAGGCACTTCATTAGTAATAAGTTGGTGCGAAAGGAGAGACTCGAACTCTCACGCCTTACGGCGCTGGAACCTAAATCCAGTGCGTCTACCAATTCCGCCACTCTCGCAGGTAGTGTACGACCCTTAAAATCTTGCAGTCGTTCAGATAAGCCGCCATTGTATATCAACTATTCACAATGAGAAAAGACATAAAGCAAAAAAATATTAATTCTAATTACAAATACATCTAACCACCTAAAAAAGCCATTGAGACAAACTATATAAAAAGTTCTCTAAAGCCATTTTAAGCTTGCTGAATATATCGCTGTATTGACAACGATTGTGAGAAAATAGTGGTAATCTTTTATAATAAATTTTTATCTAGTTAAAGTTGAATACCATGCAAAACAGCATCAATCAAAATGAAATCAATATGCTACGGACTGAATTAGAGCTTTTAATGCGTGAACGCCAAACCTTATTAAAAGTTACGGGAGCCGCAGCTGGCCTGATTGCTGAAATGGACAGTCATGATCTACCACTCACAACAGTTGAGGCTGCAGACTTGTTAGCAACAACTATTAATAGCTTAAGCGAAGAAACTTTACAGGATGCATTAAGTGCAGTACATGCCGAGATTGTTGAGTAGTCAGTAGTTAAACTGTTACTTGCCTTAAAAGTTAATCTAAATTTAATAAACTACTGCTTTGGTCAAACACCCCCGCTCATTTTACAAATCAATTTATAGCGTGGTTCACGCCACAAATCTGTCCATTCTATTAGCTGCATGCAGTTTTCAGCAATATGCCCCAAAGGCTATAGATACAGCTGCTATTACCAAGAAAATTGAAAGTAAAAATCCTGCGGGGGAACCATTTCATCAGTATCTACTTGACAATGGTTATCCCGCCAATATCTTCCCGTTGCAACAATGGGGACTTGATGAGTTAACTTACTGCGCTTTATTTTTTCACCCTAGTTTAGATGTTGCACGTGCTCAGTGGCATGCCGCAGAACTATCCGAAGTTGCCGCCTCAAAAAGACTTACCCCTAGCATAAGTGGTCACATAGCTCACAGCAATCAAGCCAACCAAGACATTCGCCCATTTGCATTCGGGCTCAGTATAGACATCCCAACTGACTTAACAAATAAACGTGACATTCGTATTGAAAATGCACACCACTTATCTCAAGCCGCTAAACTAGGTATTGCACAGATAGCATGGGATCTACGCAATCAAGTTGCACAGTCGCTATACGAATACCAGCAAAACCAGAAAATGGTTACCTTATTGCTGAATGAGCAAGAAATCCGTCATGGAATTGTAGCGCTTTATCAAAAGCGGGTCAGTTTAGGAGCCGCTTCAAATATTGAATTAAGTACAGCGAAACTACAGCTCCAAACAAGCACAACAGAACTTAATACTTGGCAACGCAACCAATTAGTGACGCTATCCAAACTAGCCAATAATTTAGGTCTACCTCTTTCACAAGTGAAGTCGTTGAATCTTATAGATGGCACACTCAGCCAACCACTTCAACAAACCCTGCCACAGCCAGATGAATTGCAAACTACCGCACTCTTAAACCGTCTGGATATTCGCATAGCGCTTGAGCGTTACGCAGCTGCCGAAGCTAGATTAAAGCTGGAAATTGCCAAGCAATATCCAGACATCGTGATTAGTCCTGGTTACGCATATGAATTTGGCGACAAAATATGGTCGCTAAATTTATCAAGCCTACTTACCTTACTTAATAAAAACAAAGTTGCGATTGACGAGGCAACTCAGCTGCGCGAAGTCGAGGCGGCACAATTTGAAGCCTTACAAACCAAAGTCATATCAGACACGAATATTGCAGATGCTTCAGTGTTACAGGCAAAACAATCACTCGATAATCAACAAGCACTTTTAATACAACAACAGCAGAACACACAACGAATGGAGCGACGATTTGCGGCGGG
>DAIDAH010000272.1 GCA_027310735.1 Methylotenera sp.
ATAGAACGCAATAAGATTGACATAGCATTATCCTTTTTCATTAAAAACATTAAATATCCCTTGAGCAAAATGTGTATGACGTTGCAGTCAATGCAACCTCAAATGGCCACAGAACCATCTTGCGAATGACTAGTATTCTAGCTTAACGCCCATACTCCGCAACTGGAATTAGGTTTAAATTTTGTATCAAATTGTTAACCATTTATAAAATCACTCTCCAATGAGATGAAGTAAGATTTTGCGTCGCCCTGGAACATGTCGATGTTCATATAAAAATACGCCTTGCCATTGCCCTAATGCGACTCGCCCTTCCAACACAGGTATTGATAAATGTGTTTGCGTTAATGCGCTTCTCACGTGGGCAGGCATATCATCAGACCCCTCAATGGTGTGTATAAACAAGGAGTCTCCATCAGGAACCAGACGATCAAAAAAGGCCTCCATATCTACCAGCACATCCCGATCATAATTTTCATTAATCAGTAGGCTAGCCGAGGTGTGCTGAATATACACTGTGAGTAAGCCAGTATGAAAACCACTGGACTTAGCCCATGTAGTGATTTGCGGGGTAATATCGTAAAGCTTACGTCCATGAGTACTAATGCTGATTTGATGTGTTTTTTGTTGCATCTATTTTTCCCAATCACTTGCTGTAGTTTTTATCAATCAAAGTCTAAAGACTCAAACTAAATAACAGCACTTACAAACACCGCCCCAGCTAGCAACCTCATTACCAGCAACCCCACGGCCTAGAAAATCCTGCCCCAAACCCTAAATGGCGCCCATAATATCCGCCGTAACCATAAGGATAAATCCCGTAAGGGCCGTATCCACAAAATGGATCATAAAAACGTTGTTGCTGTTGCAACCATTGTTGGCGCCTGAGTTTTTCCAATTCATCACGTTTAATTTTTTCACGCCTACTAATCTCATCCGCAATATTGTTTCTGACCGCTAGCTCGCGGCTGGCATGAATATAGTCGAGCACTCTATTATCAACACCTTGCTGATGCAGTTCAATACTTTGACTAGGACTTAAATCATACGAAGAATTAGTCTGCTTAATTTTCTCTATTATTTGGTCAACCGTTGCGCCCTCTTTAGATAGTTTAACCAAGTCATCCAAGCTCAATACGGCAATGGGTGCTGGCACAATTCGTGCCAATTCTTCTGCAGAAATACGGTCTATTGGGGGGGATTTCAGTTGCCTCTGATTCTGGCTAGCGCAACCGGATACTGTCAGAAAAAAACCTAGCGTTAATAAAAACACGGCACGATTCACAACTTATCCTCTATGCGATTAATCACATAAATTAAACACTATTAATCTGACTTAGTACGAACAGGGTCTATTTGGCTCAGCCGTTACTTGTTACCTACACAGCAACAAGTAACGGCCAAACTACCTACCAATACCTTTACTTAGTAAATACAATCTTACCGGCCTTAGCATCCACTTTAATCACATCCTTAGCAACAAAATTCCCCGCCAGAATTTCACGTGCTAACGGGTTCTCAATCTCAGATTGAATAGCGCGTTTCAATGGACGAGCACCATATACAGGATCAAAACCAGCATTGGCGATTTCAGTGATCGCAGCATCTGACAATTCCAACTGCATATCCATCGCCGCCAGCCGTTTCGCCAAGTATTGCAATTGAATTCCCGCAATAGACTTGATGTTGGACTCGCCAAGCGCGTGGAACACCACCACTTCATCAATACGGTTCACAAACTCCGGCCTGAAATGTGTCTTCACCTCACCCATCACCGCCAATTTAACTACCTGATAATCCTGATCAGACATCATTTGTATCATCTGACTACCCAGATTAGAAGTCATGATAATGACCGTATTCTTGAAATCAACGGTACGGCCCTGACCATCGGTTAGGCGACCATCATCCAACACCTGCAACAGCACATTGAATACGTCTGGATGCGCTTTTTCAACCTCGTCCAGTAGAATCACACTGTAAGGCTTACGACGCACCGCCTCTGTCAGCGTACCGCCCTCCTCATAGCCAACATAGCCAGGAGGCGCCCCAATCATGCGTGCTACGGAATGCTTCTCCATGAATTCACTCATGTCGATGCGAATAAGATGGTCTTCACTATCAAACAGAAAGCCAGCCAAAGCTTTGCACAACTCGGTTTTACCAACACCGGTCGGACCTAAAAACAAAAAGCTGCCATACGGACGATTCGGGTCACCTAAACCTGAGCGTGAACGACGAATAGCATCCGACACCAAGCGTACCGCTTCATCTTGCCCCACCACACGCTCATGCAGCTTAGCTTCCATCGTGAGCAGTTTTTCGCGCTCACCTGTCATCATTTTGCTCACAGGAATGCCCGTTGCACGGCTAACCACTTCGGCGATCTCATCTGCACCAACTTCGGTGCGCAACATACGGTGCTTACCTTGTGTAGCAGTCGCCTCAGATTTAGAGGCCTGTTTCAGCTGCGCTTCCAGTGCGGGCAATTGTCCGTATTGCAACTCAGAAACCTTTTGCCATTCACCCTTGCGCGTAGCTTCTTCCATATCAAACTTGATTTTCTCAATCGCTTCTTTGATATGTGCAGAGCCTTGCACTTGAGCTTTTTCAGCTTTCCAGATTTCTTCTAAATCCGCATACTCTTTTTCTAGTTTCAGGATTTCGTCTTCAATCAACTCAAAGCGTTTTTTACTACCTTCATCTTTTTCGCGACGCACTGCTTCGCGCTCAATTTTTAGCTGAATCAGGCGACGCTCAAGCTTATCCATCACTTCCGGCTTAGAATCGATTTCCATTTTGATACGTGAAGCCGCTTCATCGATTAAATCAATCGCTTTATCTGGTAAAAAGCGGTCAGTGATATAGCGATGTGAAAGTTCAGCCGCCGCGACAATCGCAGGGTCAGTAATTTCAACACCATGATGCAACTCGTACTTTTCTTGCAGTCCACGCAGAATAGCAATGGTGGCCTCAACGCTTGGTTCATCCACCAATACTTTTTGGAATCGTCTTTCTAGCGCAGCATCTTTTTCAATATATTTACGGTATTCATCCAAAGTAGTCGCACCTACACAATGCAACTCGCCGCGCGCCAAAGCTGGCTTGAGCATATTGCCGGCATCCATTGCACCTTCGGCCTTACCCGCGCCAACCATGGTATGAATCTCATCAATAAATACGATGGTTTGACCTTCATCCATCGCCAATTCTTTTAAGACAGATTTCAAGCGCTCTTCAAACTCGCCACGGTACTTAGCACCGGCCAATAAAGCCGCCATGTCTAGCGACAGTACTTTTTTGCCTTTGAGTGACTCTGGCACTTCGCCATTCACAATACGCTGCGCCAAACCTTCAACAATCGCGGTTTTACCCACACCTGGTTCACCAATCAACACGGGGTTGTTTTTGGT
>DAIDAH010000273.1 GCA_027310735.1 Methylotenera sp.
GTTGTAGATAGCGCTCAAATTCATGATCAACAACTTCAGACAAATCTTTCAGAGTCTTTGGCACGTATTCCTGGGATTACAGTAGCAAACCGCCAAAACTATGCTCAAGACTTACAAATATCCTCGCGCGGCTTTGGTGCAAGAGCACCATTTGGCGTTAAAGGCATACGTATTATTGTTGATGACATTCCTGCAACTATGCCTGATGGACAAGGACAAGGCGCTACTATTCCACTAGGTTCAACTGACCACATTGAAATTTTACGAGGTCCATTCTCTGCTTTATACGGCAACGGTGCTGGTGGTGTTTTACAAGCGTTCACTGAAGATGGTAAAGGTAGTCCAACACTCTCAACCAACTTCGCTGTAGGCAGCTACGGCACAACGCGTGAAGAACTGAAGGCATCTGGTAAGGAAGGCACTGTTAGTTATTTGGTGGATAGCTCTTGGTTTGGCACGGATGGTTATCGTAACCATAGTAAAACTGACAGAAATCAAGCCAATGCAAAAATCGTTTGGGAGATAAATGACAGTACAAAAATAAAACTTAGTGCCAATTCATACTATCAAGCTGCAGAGGATCCTCTTGGATTAACGCTTGAGCAACTAGCTTATAATCCAACAATGGCTGGCGGTGGTACCAATCCTTCAGGCACGACGCCTTCGTCTATCACTTTCAACTCCAGAAAAACTATCAACTACAATCAAGCCGGTTTAGTACTAGACAAAGATATTAACGAAAATAACAGCTTCAAAGTCATTACTTACTATGGCACACGAAAGGTACTGCAAATACAATCCTTCAACCCGCTTGGTGTTGTTGATTTAGATCGCGATTTTGGGGGTATTAATTTACGCTACAACTACAGCACGGACATTGAAGGCCAAAAATTAAAAATTACTGGGGGCTTAGATTTCGACAAGTCTAACGAAAATAGAAAAGCATTTGATAATAATAATGGCACGCCATCAACAGCGGCACTTCGCAATGAAGATGATTCAGTCTACAACCTAGATCCCTATGTGCAAGCCAATTTACAGTTAGGTAGCGATTGGGAAGTCACAGGCGGGTTACGACACAATAATGTTAACTTTAAACTTCAGGACAATTTGAATCCTTTAGGTGCAAACTCTAATTCTGGCAGTGTTTCTTACTCAAAAACCACACCATCTATAGGGGTTGTTTTCCATGCGACACCAACTATTAACCTGTACGCAAATGCTGGGAAAGGTTTTGAAACTCCAACGTTTGCAGAAATTTCTTACAGCTTAAATTCGAATGGAACTGTAAATACGACAAAATCTACGCTTTCGCTAAAACCAGCCGAAAGTACGACGTATGAAATTGGAACAAAAGCTTTTATTGCCGATAACTCACGGTTAAATGTTGCTTTTTTCACAACAAAAGTGACAAATGAAATTGCTGCTGCGAATAACTCCGGCGGCAAGGTCGCGTACCAAAATATTCCTGAAACTGAACGCAACGGCCTTGAAGTGTCTTTGGATACCAACTGGACTAACAGCTTAAAAACCTATCTTGCATATACTTACCTTGATGCAACAGTTTCACAAACTTACAGCAAAAAAGTTAGCGGTTCGCCCCAGACAATTAACAGTGGCAATCAAATTCCAGGCATCTCAAAAAACTCACTTTACGGTGAGATTCAATGGAGTTACGATCCAATTGGATTTAGCACTGCTGTTGAAGCCAATTGGCGTAGTAAATATTACGCCACAGACATAAACGACGCATCTAGCCTAGCAAAATCTTTTGTAGCAGCTAATATTCGAGCTGGTTTTAATCAGAAAATTAATAACTGGGGACTTTCAGAATTTGTTAGAGTGAATAACATTTTCGATCGAAATTATGTAGGTTCAGTCATTGTCAACGACTCTAACTCCCGCTTCTTTGAACCTGCGCCTGGACGCAATTGGCTACTTGGTGCAAGTGCTAGCTATCAATTCTAAGGCATCTATAATCAACTTACCCCCGCTTAGGCAGGGGTTTTTATTTCTATCATGCGACCAAAACCGTCAAGCACATAGTGATTTAAATAAATATTTAGTGTTTAATGTTATTCTAAATAAATCAAAAATTCATCTGAATGAAAATGTTATGAAAATTATCGTCGACTTAAAAATATTAGATGATCGGCTACACACACAGATGCCAGCTTACGCGACTGCAGGCTCCGCAGGACTTGATCTACGCGCATGCATAGAGAGTACGATTACATTGCAGCCCGGTGAAACTACATTAATTCCAACAGGTATGGCGATTCATCTGGACAATATCTATTATGCAGCATTAATTTTGCCTCGCTCCGGTTTGGGTCATAAACATGGTATTGTTCTTGGCAATCTGGTTGGCTTGATTGACTCAGACTACCAAGGGCAACTCATGGTGTCATGCTGGAATCGTGGTAATACGGCATTTGAGCTTAACCCTATGGAGCGTATTGCCCAGTTGGTGATTGTGCCTGTGGTACAAGCCGAGTTTCATATGGTGGATGATTTTGATGCCAGCGAACGCGGTGAGGGTGGATTTGGCAGTACAGGTAAACATTAAATAGCGCTTCTTTTAGCGTACGAGCTTATCAAACTCACACTAATTACTTTATTTAACGTGAATTGATGAATATTTTGCATATTCTCCTTGAGAAAAAAATAGTTTTCGTACTATAATTGCGGTCTTTCGAAAAAAGCAAACGTTTGGAGATTAACCATGGCACGTGTATGTCAGGTAACAGGCAAAAAGCCAATGGTGGGTAACAATGTTTCTCACGCACAAAACAAAACAAAACGCCGTTTTTTACCTAATTTGCAAAACCGCAAATTTTGGGTTGAAAGCGAAAACCGCTGGGTAAGTATGCGCATCACTAACGCTGCTCTACGTACTATCGACAAAAACGGTATTGATTCCGTACTTGCTGATATGCGTGCTGCTGGCCAAAAGATTTAAGCGCTAAATTTATTTAGCTAATCAAGGAATAAGGTCATGCGCGAAAAAATTAAACTAGAGTCAAGTGCTGGTACAGGTCATTTCTATACCACTACTAAAAACAAACGTACAATGCCAGGAAAAATGGAAATCAAGAAGTTTGATCCAGTTGTACGTAAGCACGTTTTATATAAAGAAACTAAACTTAAATAATATTAAGTTTGGTCAATAAAAAAACCCGCAATTATGCGGGTTTTTTTATTGACCAAACTTCTATTTACGTATGCCCTTCAAAAGGGGTGCCTTACGCCACTGAAGCCCCTAAAATACGCACCTCCCGCTGTGGGTATGGGATAGTGATATTATACTTCTGAAAGGCACGCCAGATCTCCAGATAGATCTCTGACTGTAACGATGCTGAGCCTTCCTCTGGATCTGGTATCCATGCAGATAACATTAAGTCTATTC
>DAIDAH010000274.1 GCA_027310735.1 Methylotenera sp.
GTTTTATTTACAAGCCCCGGAGTAACCGCATAGAGATTGGTTATTTCAACGTCGGATTCAGTTAATAACTGCGATATTTGCTTTTCATCAAAAAGCAAATACATAGCGCTAGCAGATATTTCATTTAATTCAATTTTATAATCAACATAGAACCAAGGCGCATGTAGGTTTATGTGAGCATAAGTCCAAGTTTTTACGCCACTTTCGCTCCATGGAAAGTTAACTTCGGAATGGGAAAAAGTTTCAATCATGACCGTATCGCAAGTTAAAAATGAGCAGTATACATTGTAGTCATATATCACTCAATTTGGCTAGATGGAGTTTCTCAAAAGGAAACCTTCATGAATATAAAAGAGTCGCTTGGATTGGCACTGAAAAAAGCAAGAATAGCTAAAAAAGTAACGCAGGAAGATTTCTCAAATATCTCTAGTCGCACCTATGTCAGTACGTTAGAGCGAGGCCTTTACACTCCTACGGTTGAGAAGGTGGATACTTTGGCTAAAGTAATTGGTGTTCACCCTCTGACCATATTGAGTTTAGCTTATTTGATAAATGAGGAAGCTACTGATGCTTCAGCATTATTAAATGTAGTTAACAGTGAGTTAAAGGAATTGATTTCTTTAATAAATAACTACAAAGACTAATAGTTACTAATGGCTTTTTTACAGTAATACGCAATAGGATAGATTGAGCAAATTACTGCAATTGGTTGAACTAAGATTTTAAGACCATGTGTTAAATTGATGAGATTGAGCGGTAGGCTTCATACTTGAATAGGCTTAACTTCACATTACACATTGTTTTCTCGTTGTAGGGAGTAGTCAAAATATGATGAAGCAAAAAACTATAATAGTAAGCACCATTAGAATGAAAGAGATATTTGAGTTACTTATTATGCTAAGTAATATTGGAGTTAAGCATACGTTAAGTAGATAAAGCCCACCCAACAAACCAAGCCACCATGACCATTTTTTTGATTTTGTAAACCATGGGCTAAGGTAAGGCAAAAAATAATAGTGAACCAGAAGCTTGGGAGAGTTAGTGAATACTTCAACGTGTAAACACCTCCCTTTGAAAAGGTATTTACAAGAAGAGCCCCAATAAAAAAATTAGATACCCTCTTACTAGTAGAACTTATATTAAGTTCTCTAGAAAGAGGCTGAAAAAGCCCTACTATTGATAAACTAGATGATCTGGGAACGGTAATTGGTATGCCCCCACTTTCTTTATTGACGCTTACATATTTAATTGAAAGTGGTGAGTTAAGTCTGGTTGATATTCTTAAACAGGTTAGTGAAGATATAAAAAATTATAAGTTAATAATTATTGAAGTAAAAAATGGACAGTTCGGCTAATAAATGTCCATTAATTGTTAGTTTTGATAAACAGTTAGCGAATTGTTAACTTGCTAATTTTGTTGATATACAGCATGTCCATTATATTATTACTTGCACGTGAAAATGTTTACCCCAGAGAGGTGGTTAAGCGCGCATTACATCACAATGCTGCGGGCGTAATTTTTGCGCACAATCACCCATCCGGTCTTGCGCAACAAAGTCAGGCTGATGAGTTGCTGACACAGCAGTTAAAGCAAGCCTTGATGCTGATTGATGTGAGAGTGCTGGATCATTTTATTGTGGCAGGCAATGCGACTCTATCGTTCTCTGAACGAGGGTTATTGTAGTTTTCAGTTTATTTAGGGAAGGTCTCATGCTTGTTGAAAATATTCTCTGGTTGAATTTGGCGGTAGCCCTCGGTATCGGACTTCTTATAGGCGCAGACCGCGAGCGTCAAAAAAATGCTGAAAATGAAATGGCTGCTGCGGGCATTCGCACCTTTACAATCGCGGCACTTTTAGGCGCGGTGAGCACTATAGTAAATTTCTGGTTATTGATTGTTTCTATCTTGTGTGTGACGATTTTTGCGGCAACCTCTTACTTTGTACGACGTGATCAGGATCCCGGATTAACGACTGAAATTACATTGATTTTCACGGTTTTGCTGGGTGGACTGGCAATAAGTGCACCTTCTTTGGCGGCGAGCCTCGCGGTGAGCGCTGCCATATTACTTGCCTCTAAAGAGCCTATTCACGGCTTTGTGCGGGCGTCGATTACTAAAGATGAAATGATTGACTTCCTGATTCTGGCGGCAGCTACGCTCATTATCTTACCGCTTGTGCCAAATGCATTTATCGGACCATTTGATGCAATTAATCCGCACAATCTTTGGTTGGTTGTCATTTTGGTCATGTTGATTGGGGCACTTGGTCACCTTGCTTTGAGATGGTTAGGCGGGCGGATTGGTCTACCTATCGTTGGCTTGGTGTCAGGCTTTGTATCCAGCATTGCAACCATAGGCGCCATGGGTGAACGTGCTCGAGGAATGCCTAATTTGATGGGTTCTGCTGTGGCGGGTGCCACGTTGTCAAGCTTGTCCACCATCTTGCTCTTGGTGATGCTATTAGTGGCAACCAGTCTCCCTACACTGCACGCACTGATGTTTCCACTTGTTTTTGGTGGGGTCGCTGTGGCGGCTTACGGCTTGGTGGTGACCTTAAAGTCGTTTCATGAAAATGGTGCTGAATTGAATAATCTTAGTCGCTCATTCAGTGTAAAAACAGCCTTGACGCTGGCGGTAATGATTGCCGTGGTGCTGCTAGTCTCCGCTGCATTTAAGGTTTGGTTTGGTCAGGCTGGGCTGGTTGTTGCTTCTGGATTAGCTGGTTTAGCCGATGTGCATGCCACGACTATTTCTGTTGCCTCATTAACTGCGGCTGGCAGGTTAAGTGCAGAGAGTGCTGTGCTGCCTATTCTGGTTGCATTTTCTGTGAACGCTACGTCAAAAGCAGTGGCTGCCGTTATTAGTGGTGGCAAGGCCTTTGCGCGCCCAGTGATTATTGGCCTGATATTGCAGGTTTCTGCAATATGGCTAGGCTGGTGGCTGTTTTAGATGAATTTTTGCTTGTCTGCTTTATACTTACGTCGTCACTTAACATCGTCACTTGGTTGGTTACATTATCATGCATAAAAACTTAAGAATAATAATCTGGCTAGCCGTGGCAGTGCTCGGGGCAACGGCAGTGAGTGCGATTGCCATGAATCGCGGTGAAAGCATCAGTGCTTTGTGGTTTATTGCTGCTGCAGCTTGTATATATGCGATTGCTTACCGATTTTATGCTGCTTGGATTGCCGCCACTGTATTGGCTGTGGATGAAACCCGTGCCACACCTGCAGAGCGCTTGGACAACGGTCGTGACTTTATCCCCACCAATAAATGGGTGGTGTTTGGACATCACTTTGCGGCGATTGCTGGTCCCGGCCCGTTGGTCGGCCCGACTTTAGCCGCACAATTCGGTTATTTGCCTGGCACGCTATGGATATTGATTGGCGCAGTGTTAGGCGG
>DAIDAH010000275.1 GCA_027310735.1 Methylotenera sp.
AGGCATAGCGCATAAAAAACGGCAAATCCGTACATCGCCATTTCTGGTGAGCCAGCCTTGATTTGTCCCTTAATCACTTCCGGGGCAATGAAAGAGCCATAAGCTGCAACCGCTGAAGTCCATCCCAGCACAGGGCCGGCTTGTACTCGGTCAAAAATTACGCCTACGGTGCGAAAGGTTGAACCGTTACCCATTCCAGTCGCCGCAAATAGCACTACAAATGTCACCAGAAACTTGGTGAAGAATATTTCTGGCGTGGCTGAGTGGTATGCCTGCAGCATGATGTAGCCTGCATAGGCTGAAGCTACAACCATAATGGCGGAGATGATTTGTGTAACTATTGAGCCGCCAATTTTGTCGGAGACCCATCCACCTATCGGGCGAATCAAGGCACCAACGAAGGGGCCAATCCATGCGTATGTCAGGGCTGATGGGCCATTCGGGTTTTTTACGTGTGTCCAGATACCTGTTGCGGCATCAAACAGATGTTTATCGCCAAAAATCACCGTGATTGATAGCGGCAAAGCCATTGAGAAGCCAATGAAAGAGCCAAAAGTCACCAAGTAAAGTGCTGTCATTGACCATGTGTGTTTATTTTTGAAAATTGCAAACTGCTTGTTGATGTTTTCTTTCATGGTGCCGAACGCAGCCAGTTTCATAATAAGTAACGTAGCGCCTATGATGAGCGGCATTGCTAGCCACATATTCAGTATGCCTAAGCCTGTTGGTGCAGGTAGGTAAAGATAAAGACCAACAATTGCTGGAACGAAAGCTAGCGTGTAAAGCCATGTGATTTTGATAAAGGAGATGAGTGTTTTGCCTGCATCAGGAGAAATAGGCAGCAGGTTAGTCATGCCAAACCAGCACAGAGCGGCTAGTGGTATCAATGACAATACCCAAGCGAAACCGGCATTCTGAATGTAGGTTGGTGTGCCTGCGGCAATCTTGCCAAAGATCCAGCCACTATCTTTGACTAAAGTCATCGGTTCGCCACCAAATGCGCCAAATATGCCTACCGTCATTAACAGTGGAATGAGTATCTGCATGGTAGTGACGCCGAAGTTGCCTAGTCCGGCGTTAATGCCTAATGCCGTGCCTTGCAACCGTTTTGGGAAGAACGTGCTGATGTTAGACATGGAGCTGGCAAAGTTGCCGCCACCCACACCAGACCAAAGAGCCATCAACTGAAATACCCAAAGCGGCCAGCCAGGGTGTTGCAATGCAATACCAGTGCCAATGGCGGGTGTTAGTAACATGGCTGTGGTGAGAAAGAGTGTGTTGCGTCCACCAGCTAGGCGAATAAAGAACGAGGAGGGGATGCGCATAGTAGCGCCAGCCAGACCCGAAATAGCGGTTAGTGTAAATAGCTCGTCTTTACTGAATGGAAAGCCAAGGTTACTCATCTGCACAGCGATAATGCCCCACATCAACCACACAGCAAAGCCGCACAGTAATGCCGGTACCGATATCCATAAATTTCGGTAAGCTATTTTCTTACCTGTGGACTCCCAGAACTTGTCATCTTCGACATTCCATTCTTTTAAATTGGTTTGCATCGTGTGCTCCCTTTTAGATTTTTTAAAGTGTGGTTGCCTGATTGGCAACTTGACGTTGATGGTGTCGGCTTATCTTTACTGGACGTACTTCAGTCCAATACATCCATACCAAAGACACCCAGACAATGCCAAACATCAGCATGAAGGCAGAAGATCGCACACCCGTCAGATCAACCAGTGCACCGAATATGATTGGCATAAGAAAGCCACCCATGCCGCCAGCTAGCCCAACAACACCAGAAACAACGCCTAGGTTGTGTGGATAGTCATCTGAGATGTACTTGAACACTGAGGCCTTGCCAATGGCAAAAGCGATACCCATGGTGAACATGATGATGGTGAAAATGGCTGCGTTTAGCCCGAGATGGAAGGTTTTGATGCCTTTCACGGTGATGATGGAGACATCAGTTTGAGGGTAAGAAAGAAAGAATAGGCATGTCAGAGATACCCATAGCACCCACCAGGTAATGGTGTGTGCACCGAATTTATCTGAAAAATAACCACCTACTGCACGTAGTAATCCGCCGGGGATACTGAATGCGGCAGCCATGAGTGCTGCGGTCTTAATATCAAAGCCATATTCGGTGATGTAGTACTTTGTCATCCATAACGCTAAAGCGACATAGCCACCAAATACGATCGAGTAATACTGGCTATATTTCCATACTTTAGGATCTTTCAAGATTGCCAGTTGATCGCGCACTGTTACCGTTTTTCCAGCCTTGTGCGAAGCGTCGCTATAGGTGAAAGTCCAGAACAGTATTGCAGTCACCAGCATGAGGATTGCATATACTTGTGGCACTCTGCTCCAGCCATAGCCGACCATGATGAGTGGTGCAACCAGCTTGGTCACAGCTGCGCCAGTATTGCCTGCACCAAAGATGCCCATCGCCAGACCCTGCCTGCTTTTTGGGAACCAGCGGGCGCAGTAGGCAATGCCTACGGTGAATGCGCCGCCTGCTACACCAACAAACAAGCCTGTTACTAGAAATTGCCAGTACTCGGTACATCTGGAAATTAAGTAGATTGGGATGACGGTGGATAACATGAGGACAAAAAATACGATGCGCCCGCCAAACATATCGGTCCACATGCCTAGCGGAAGGCGAATTAGGGAGCCTGTGAGCACAGGCATTGCAATGAGGATGCCGAATTGAGTTTCGTTCAAACCTAGTGATGCTTTGATTGGAATGCCAATCACGGCAAACATCATCCAAATCATAAAGCAAACTGTAAACGATAATGTGCTCATGCCAACGACTGACCAAGCCTTATATTGTTGTGTTGCCATTGTGCCTCCTAGAGTCAATACGTAAATCAATACATATCGTCAGATTAGACTGATGAGAGGAGGCTGCACATTCTCCTAAAGGAGGGTGCTTTTGAAGGAAAAGAACTAGTTCTTTTGGGGGATATTGATGTGCTTATGCTTAATTACGCTTCACTCACTAAGCCGTTTTTGACTGCATAGACTGCGGCTTGGACTCTGCTGGTGAGGTTGAGTTTACGCAGAATGCCTTGTACGTGAATTTTGATTGTGGACTCAGCCAAGTCGAGATCTCGAGCGATCTCTTTATTGCTGACGCCGCGCGCGAGCATGATGATTATTTCACGTTCACGAGAGGATAGTTTGTTTAAATCCTGTGCGGGAGGGGTGGTTGGGGGCTGGCTTTGTATGGGGTTTAAATGGCATCCCGTGCAGTTGCTTGGTGTGGGTGGCGGGTTTTGTGGTGGCGCACGCATCGCATCTGCAAGCCTGCCTGACATTTGCGGTGACATCACAGACTCACCACGCGCAGCACTGCGAAT
>DAIDAH010000276.1 GCA_027310735.1 Methylotenera sp.
GCCAGACCCGCCGCGCAAAGCAGCAGGCAGATCTGACTCACACGGATGGCGCCAAAGCGCAACACCAGGGCGCCGCCAGCCACCGAGGAAATCATCGCGCCCAGATAGATCAGGGCGACGAACAAGCCGAGATAGGTGGCGGAGATGCCCACATCGGCTGCGGCATTAGTCGCAAGTACGGGAACCGCCATCATCGAGAGCGCGGTCATCACCTGGATAGCGAGCGTCGCCAGAAGCGGTGTGAGTGCTTTTTTCATGATCATATGCTACAGACAGGTGGGATTGTGCGCACAGCCGGTTCCGGCGGACGCAAGGCGAATACAACTACCATAGTTATATTTGATCAAGGTCAAATTGCGTTCCCGTCACCGCGCTCAATATGTGTTGATATAAGCGTCTTGCCGACGGCAAAGGCGACGTGTTGCAGTTCACCTCGGAGAATGGTGGTTTAATCATGAGCTCTATCAACGCATCAAAGCACCTGATTACAGTCGCAGTCGGTCTCGTTGTCGCAATGCCCGCCACTAGCGGAGCAGCGCAAGCCAGGGGCGGGCAACGTAGCGGCAAGGAAGTGGTGGCGGCCGTTTGTTCAGCCTGTCACGAGAAAGGTGTCAATGGCGCGCCGAGAATCGGAGACAAGAAGGCGTGGAGTCAGCGTGAAGCCAAAGGCCTGGGCGGATTGACCCATTCTGCGCTAAATGGCATCCGGAAGATGCCTGCTCATGGGGGCAATCCCAATGTCAGCGACTACGAAATTGAGCGCGCCATCACCTATATGGTCAATCAGTCCGGCGGCCACTGGGCAGAGCCGACCGACAAAGCCAGCAAAATCGTGCCGCGTTCCGGTGAAAGCATAGTGAAAGCACAATGCGTCAACTGCCACAAGGAAGGGCTAAACGGCGCCCCCAAGATCGGCGACCGGGCGGCCTGGATACCGCGTGGAGCGCATGGTATGGATGCGTTGGTGAGTTCGGCGATACATGGGCACGGAGGAATGCCTGCGCGCGGTGGCATGGCCGACCTGACCGACGCAGAGATGCGCTCCGCGGTCATTTATATGTTCAATCAGGGAATCACCGTGGTCAAATGAGCCGGCGTGGAGCAGTTCTGGCCGCCCCAACATTGGGAATGTCGGAAGCTGAAGCATGCCTCGCCGATTTGCTACCCGATCCCTGCACTAGCTTTACTCGCCGGTTTCGCGGTCAATTAATTGCAGCAGAGCGCGCAATCTTGCTTATTTAGAAGGTTGCCAGAGGCAGTTGCCGATAAGAAGAGAGGGTAGTAAAATGTCATCTTTTGAACTGCTTGTGCTTACTTATGGTCAAGAGGACAGTCATTGCTGCGACCGCTGCCCAACGCCGGGCCGGTACGCCGCCGCCCGACCGCCTGAGGCTCTGTGCCACAAATAAAAACGAACTTGATTGGGCTGTCGAAAGCGAGCAACGGCAGGGCTGGGTGCTTATCAGTCGCAGTTATTCCATGGATGACGGCCATGGTGCCGAATTAATGCGCAAGGAGATGAGCAAGGCCGCTTGATTTTTCCTTGCCCCGTCACTGTTTAATAGCGCCCGATTCACACTGGCTTCGATGGAAAAGTGGGTGCTTTGTTGAAATTCCGGTCAAATCAGGCCAATCAACATTGATTGGCCAGGGTTTGCATGGCTATCGAGCGTCTATTCCTCCCCAGTTAAAGTTAATGTCTAGACTGTTCTTTGGTCTTTTCTGCAGCCCGCGAGCGTAAAGCGCAAACAAGCCCCGCCACAACTCCGAGAAGCAGGAAGGTCAGCGCATAATTGCCGAATATGCTGTCTTTGAAAGCGCTACCGCCCGCGATCCAGGACACGAGGAGAAAGAAAAGGGCAAGCGGGCAGGTCGTCAGCAAGGCTAGGGCTGCAGTACGCAGACCGAAAACCTCGCCTCTATCGATATCAGTCATGATGGTCTCCTTTTTGTAATTGGCACAAACCCGATCCCAATATAGATCAAATGGGCTAGAAAAACGAGCAGGGTATTTCTGGCTGCGCCGTGCAGTTGGCGGCCCCATGTTTTGCTACCTGCGCAGGAAGCGGCAAGGCTGCTTGGGCCGAGCGGATGCTCAGCAAGTATCAATTCTCAGGTCATCGGCTATAAAGAGAGGGTATTACTCTCAACAATAGAAAACGAGGAGATGATCGTGCTCACTTTTCATATGCCGAAGATTTCAAACTTGATTGTGTTACGGACGTCTTTTGCCGCGTGGCTTCTTATCGGCTTATTCTTCATCCTAGCGGCGCTTTCATGGCTAATCGGCGCTTAGCCTCATGAACTTGATGCATTTCGTCAGTCGCCGCTGTTCAACCGCTGTGCGAAAGCTTCAGTAAAAAGTCCTACGGCATTCCAGTCGGTGTATTCATAGTCCCGCGTGGCATTGGTATCGCCCCCAGCCAGACCAACGATCATGATCATCAGCAGGCGCTTGAATCTCCCGTACTTGCTGAACTGTAGTGCACCTCCGAAAGTCGTGGTCAATTGCGGTCGCCAGCCGATCTGGCGCTGAAGGCCCTCAAGATAGCGCCTGGCTGCCCGAGGTTTTGCTCCCGGGCCGCCGGCGCTTAGGCTCACTGAGAAGAAGGCGCTCGGCATTGCCTCCAAGGCAGTGCGGTGGCGGCGCAACAGAGTGCGCAGATAGGCCGGGTGATGACCGTAATGGATAGAGGAGCCGATCATCACTGCATCGTATTTCTCCAGCCCTGCCTGAAAGCCCCTGGCAGGGATTACGTCTGCGGCGTGACCTATTTCTCTTAGCGTCTGCGCTATGCGCCCGGCTATCCGCGCCGTCTGACCCTCGCAGCTGGCATGAAGGATCAGAACCCTAGCCACGGCCGGACGGCCTGATCAGAGAACGCCAATCGGTTCGAGCTCCTCTTGCGCGCAGTTTCATGCCCTTACCCGGACAGGCGCCCGACAAACCCGACCATCACCAAGCCCAGCAGTATCAGGCCGATGGCCAATAGCGCTAGCCCCAATATTTTGGAACCCAGGGTCATCGATCGCGATGGCGCATCAACCAGATATTTTTCGAGCTGCCCCGTTTCCACAAGCCGCTTGTATTGCTCGCTATGCTCACGCTTGAATTCCTCCAAGGGCACCGTGCCGGTGAACATCACGACGTCGGGTGGCGGGAACTTGTCGGGGCGGAAATGGTTATTAAAGAAATGCACCGTGAATAGGAACACGGCGGCCAGGAATGCCTCTTCCCCATGCACGAGCGTCGCGACATTGAATATCCAGCCGGGCAAGATGGATGCGGTCACGTTCGGGAAGGCTAGCATCAGGCCGC